>JAEZSJ010000400.1 GCA_023443985.1 Verrucomicrobiota bacterium
CGCCGGCACCACGATGCAGATGGTCGGCGAGCGCCTGGGCCTGCTCGACCAGTTCCAGGGGGTCGACCAGCTGACCGTGAAGGCCGACGGCTCGTTCGAGGTGCTCGAGCGGGTGGAGGGCGGCAAACACCAGGTGTCCACCTGCGCCGGCGCGCCCGCGCTCCTCGGCTGGGCCACCGGCAACCTTCCCGAGCCGGCCAACAACCCGCAGGTCGGCATGCTCAACATGCGCACCGCGATGCCCGCGCTCCAACGCGCCAAGCCCGCGAAGATCACCAACGACGGCCTCGCCTTCGCCGGCGTCTCGCTGCCCAAGCAGCGCCGCGAGACCAGGATCGTCAAGGACCTCGCCCCCGACGCCATCGCCCAGGAGCTCGTCGCCTGGATCAGACAGGACTGAATCGAAGGAGGAAGAAGCCAGAATCTAGAAGCTAGAATCTAGAATCCCGGCATCCTCCGCTCTCATCTCTCCTGAAACCCAGCTTCTAGCTCCTGTATTCTTCCGCCATGGAAACCATCCTCTTTCTCGTCTTCACCGAGGCCGACGGCTCGCTGAGCAAGGCCTCCCTCGAGACCATCGCCGCCGCCAAGGACCTCTCCGCGGCCCTCCCCGGCTCCACGCTCGTCGCCGGCCTTGTCGGCGCCGACATCCAGCCCGCCGCCAACCTCCTCGCCGGCTGCGGCGCCGCGCGCTTCCTGGGCGTCGCCGGCTCGGAGTTCGCCCAATCCCGCTACGCGACCGATGCCGCCGCGGCCGAGGCGATCGCGAAGAGCGCCGCCGCGACGATCATCCTCGCGCCCGCCGGTTCGCGCACCAACCGCGCCCTGCCCGGCGTTGCCCAGCGCCTCGGGGGCCGCGTGGATACGCACGTCACCGCCGTCTCCGCCCCGGTCGGCAAGCCGGCGGTCACGCGCTGGTACTACAGGCAACGCATGGAGGGCACACTCTCCCGCACGGCGCGCCCTTGGGTCGTGTTGCTCGAAGCGGGCTGCGCCGCCGCCTACGCCGGCACACCGGCCACCGCCACCGTCGAGCGCGTGCTCGTCGCGCTCCCGTCGATCCGCACCGAGGTCGTCGGCCTCAAGTCCCCGCCCGCCGACCAGCAGACGATCCGTCCCGACGCCAAGCTGCTCTTCGTCGCCGGCGCCGGCTGGACCAAGAAACAACCCGACGGCCAGCCGCATCCCGAGGAGGCCGAGAAGCTCATCCTCGATTTCCTCGGCAAGACGCAGGCCTCGCTCGGCAGCACCAAGTCCCTCGTCGACCTCAGCGGCGAAGGCCAGGCCGTGCTCAAGTTCATGACCCACCTCAACCAGGTCGGCCAGACGGGCTCCACCCCGCGCCATGCGAAGGGCCTCGCCACCTGCTGCCACGGCGAAGAGCCGCACACCGTCGGCTGGCGTTTCATCGGCGAGCGCCGCGCCATCAATCTCAACGCCGCCTGCAGCTGGGCCCAGGGCAAGGCCGACGTGCTCTACGTGGCCGATGCCTTCGAGGTCATGCGCAAGGTCAACGCCCTTCTCGGCTGAGCCCGAGCTGCAAACCCCCGGTCATCTCGCGAACGACGCGTGATGCCTTGGCGGCGGCCGCTTCCGGTGGCCGCCGCCTTTCTTTGCCCGATCCCGCACGCACGACCCCACGTCCCGCGGGCGTGCCGCCGCACACCTCTCGGCTCCGAGCGGAGCATGAAAGTGTGGAATTGTCGCAGTCGCTCGAACACACCAGATTCCTCGCATGACCACCCCGCCGCCCATGAACCACGTGTTCGTCGATTTCGAGAACGTGCACGAGATCGATCCGGCCGTCCTCGAATGCAGGGCGCTGACGGTCACCCTGCTCCTCGGCCCGGTGAAGAAGAAGCTGGATCTCGCCGTCGTGGAACAACTCGTCGGCCATGCCGCCGCAGTCCAGTTCGTCCGCCTCGCCGCCAAGGGGAAGAACGCAGTCGACTTCGCCCTCGCCTACTACCTCGGCCAGGCCGTCCTGGCCGATCCGACCGCCTGCTTTCACATCGTCTCGAACGACAAGGGCTACGACCCGCTCGTCGAGCATCTCCAGGCCAAGCACGTGCGTGTGCGCCGGCACGGCGACTTCGCCTCGCTCCTCGCCGCCCTCACGGCCAAGCCGATCCCGCCCACCTCGGCCGTCATCGCTCCCGCACCCGCCACGGTCGTCGCGGCACCCTCGCCCAAGCCGCCGCCGGCCAGACCGACCCTGAGCACCGGGGCCGCGCATCTCCACGAGATCCTCGTCAGTTCCGTCTCGCGTCCCCGCACACGGAAGACGCTGACGCGCCACGCGATCACCGTCTCGGGCAACAAGATCGACGAGGGTCAGGCAGTCCGGCTCATCCAGGAACTCACTGCCGCGGGCAGGATCGCAATCAACGCCCAGGACAAGGTCGAATACCGTTTCCCGGTACCACGCGTCACCTGAACCGCAGGCCGCTCCAGACCAACGACCAGACGACCGTCCCCTCGCGATGCCCGCGCTCTGTCCCTCCTCCGCGTGGCAGCCGCTGCGGCCCGCCGATGCCGCCGCCGTGCGCGCGCTCGCCGACAGCGCCCATCCCGGGCTGCCCGAGCGCACAGACGTATTCGCCGAAAGGATCGCGCTCTTCCCCGACGGCTGCCGCAAACTCGTGCACGCCGGCGCATTGGCCGCCTACGGCATCGCCCACCCTTGGCTTCTCGATTCGCCGCCGCCGCTCGATGCCCTGCTCGGCGCACTGCCGGCGGCAGCGGACTGCCTCCATCTGCACGACATCGTGATCGCGCCCGCCCTCCGGGGCACCGGAGCCGCCGGCCGGTACGTCGAGGAGATGGCCGCCGTCGCCCGCGTGCACGGACTCCCGCTGCTCGCGCTCGTCTCGGTGTATGGCACGAACCGGCTGTGGCGCCGCTTCGGTTTTGTGGAACGCGCCACCCCGGAGCTCGCGGCCAAGCTCGCCGGTTACGGCGCCTCGGCGCGTTACCTCGTTCGCCCGCTCTGATCCGCCCGCCGCACGCGGCGACGGTTCATCGCAAACAGCATCGCCTTCGTGGGGACAAGACGCCAACGTCCTTCCCCTCCTCCTGCCCCATGGAACGTCGCGACTTCCTCCGCCGCACCGCCGTGCTCGGTGCCACCGCCCTCGCGGGAGCACGCCTCGCTCCCTCGCTGCTCGCCGAATCCGCCGCCAGCGCGCCCGCCTCCACGCCGACTTCGTCCCCCACGACAGACATCGCGGTCGTCGAAGGCCCCGATGCGTTCGCCGCGACGCTCCGCGCCGTCGAACTCGCCGGCGGCATCGGCCGCTTCGTGAAGTCCGGCGCCAAGGTGGGCCTGCTGATCAACGCCCCGAGCTGGTGGCGCAAGCCCGGCTCGTTCACCTCGCCCGATGTCACGCTCGCCACCCTCCAACTCTGCCGCGATGCCGGCGCGAGCGAGATCACCTACGTGATCAACCCGGCGAGCGACTACTTCTCGCGCACCCCGCTCGGCGCGCAGAAGACGGAACTCGCCGCCACCGCGCGCGCCAATCCCGGCGACTGGGCCGAGGTCGAGATTCCGCGCGGCGTTTCGCTGAAGAACGCCCGCGTGAACCGCGTCGCGCTCGACTGCGATGTGCTGATCAACCTGCCGGTCGCCAAGCACCACGCGGGCACCGGCTTCACCGGTTGCCTCAAGAACTTCATGGGCGCGTGCCACCGCGGCACCAACAAGTTCTTCCACGAAGGCTCCGGCGCCAAGGGCGACTACGAGGACGTCGCCTTCCTCTCCCAGTGCATCGCCGATGTGAACCTCGTCCGCCGGGTCGACCTCAACATCGTCGACGGCACCGAGTTCCTCCTCACCAACGGACCCGCCGGCCCGGGCGAGCTCAGGCGCGCCGACAAAGTGGTCGTCGGTGCGAATCCGGTCTCCGTCGACGCCTATGCCTGCACCCTCCTCGGGCTCGACGGCGCGGATGTCGCGATGATCGGCCTCGCCGCCGCCCACGGCATCGGCGAACCCGTGCTCGCGAAGCTCTCGGTCCGCGAGGCCAAACTCTGACCTCCGCGCCACGCCTTCCGCCCATGCGCCGCCTCGCTGCGTTCCTCGCGTGCACAGTCACGCTTGTCGTCACCGCCGCCGAAGACCCGGCGGACATCGTCGCCAAGCTCCAGCCGGCCACCGGCTGGAGCGCGTCCGAACCGGCACGCACCGCCACACACGACACGCTCTTCGACCTGATCGACGGTGGCGCCGAGCTGTATCACGAATTCGGCTTCACGCGTGCCGTCTCGTTGCAGTTCGAAAACGCCGCGCGCAGCACCATCCAGATCGAGCTCTACGAAATGACCGACGCCCCCGCGGCGTACGGCGTGTGGTCGCTCATGCAGACCGGGAAGTACGAGCGTGGCACGCTCGGCCAAGGTTCGCTGCGGTTCGGCTACTACGTGGCGTTCTGGAGCGGCCGGTACTTCGCCAGCGTCACCGGTGCCCGCCCCGACCCCGCCACCCAGGCCGAGGTCGACCGGCTCGCGAGCGAACTGGCGGCATACTTGCCTCGCGATGGCGCGTTGCCCTCCTGGTTCGCCCTGGCGCCCGCGAATGGTCTGCGCTCAAGCAGGTACTTCCGCGGGCGGATTGGGCTCTCGAACATTCCGACCCATGAGGTCCTCGATCTCCTGGACCCGACTGAAGGAATCGTCGCCGACTACGCGGGGGCACAGCTCGTCGTCTTGCCCAGTCCCAGCCGCGAAGCCGGGCGGCTGCGTTGCGGCGCGGCGCTGGACCGGTTGAGGGAGCGCGACGCCCCCAGCCGGATCACCGCCTCCTCCGCCAGCTTCACGATTCTGGAGGAAAAGCGCGCCGGCCCTTCGGTGTGTTTCGACGACCGGGCGATCTACGTCTTCTACGGCTCCGACCAAGCTCTCTGGAGCATGATCCGGATGCGCGCGTGGGCGGCGAACTAACGCCCGCCTCAGTCCACATCCACCGCGCGACCACCCTCGCGTTTGTCGTAGCTGCGGAAGGCGAACATCGTCTCGCTCTCGAGGATGCCGTCGGTCTTCAGCAGCTGATCGGTGATCACGCACTCGATCTTGTCGAGCTGCGCACAGCGGATGATGACGAGCAGATCGTAGCGGCCCGATACCGAGTACACCTCGGAAATGTCCGGCATCTCGAGGATGCGCTCGGCGATCCCGGTGACACGCTTGCGATCGGTTTTGAGGAGAACGATGGCGGTCGGCATGCCACGAAGTGTCCGCGTCGGGCGGCCGAACGCAAGAGAGGTGAACAGGGACCGGGCCGCGGGCCGGGCCGGCGAGTCCCGGCAGGCCGCCCCAGGCGGGGTCGACCTGCGGCGCGCCGCGCTCAGCCCTTGCCGATCGCGGAGGCCTTGAAGCCGAGCGCGCGGAGCTTCTTGAGGTCGAGAATGTTCCGCCCGTCGAAGACGGAGGCGGGCTTCATCATCTTCCCGTACACGCGTTCGAAATCGACCGTCTTGAACTCGTCCCACTCGGTGAGAACCAGCACGGCGTGCGCGCCGTCGGTGGCGGTGTAGGCGTCGTGGCAGATCGTCACCGCGGGATTCGGGCGGCCATCGGCGAGCGTCGCCGGGATGCCGAGATCGCGGAAGATCTCGTCGGCCGGCACCTTCGGGTCGTAGATGGCGAGCCGCGCCTGCTCGGCGAGCAGGTCCTTGCAGACGGTGATCGCGGCCGACTCCCGCGTGTCGTTCGTGTCCTTCTTGAAGGCGAACCCGAGGATGGCGATGCGCTTGTCGGCGACCGTGTTGAAGAGCTCGCGCACGACGCGCTTGGTGAAGCGGTGTTTCTGCCAGTCGTTCATCTTGACCACATTTTCCCAATACGCGGCGACCTCGGGCAGGCCGAAGTGTTCGCAGAGGTAGACGAGGTTGAGGATGTCCTTCTGGAAGCAGGAGCCGCCGAAGCCCACCGAGGAGCGGAGAAACTTCGGCCCGATGCGCGAGTCCTTGCCGATCGCGTTGGCGACCTCGTCTACATCGGCCCCGGTCGCCTCGCAGAGGGCGGAGATCGAGTTGATCGAGGAGATGCGCTGGGCGAGGAAGGCGTTGGCGACGAGCTTGGAGAGTTCCGAGGACCAGAGGTTGGTCTTGATGATCCGCTCCTGCGGCACCCAGCGGCCGTAGACGCTCGCGAGGGTGTTCAGCGCAGCCTCGCCCTCGGGGGTGCGTTCGCCGCCGATGAGCACGCGATCGGGCGCCTCGAGGTCGGCCACGGCGGTGCCTTCGGCGAGAAACTCGGGGTTCGAGAGCACCTGGAACTTCAGTCCGCGCGCGTTGGCGGCGAGAATCGTTTTGATGGACTCGGCGGTCTTCACCGGGATCGTCGACTTCTCGACGATGACCTTCGGGCCGTCGGCGTGCTCGGCGATCGTGCGCGCCACGCCTTCGATGTACTTGAGGTCGGCCGCGCGGCCGGCGCCGTGGCCGTAGGTCTTGGTGGGCGTGTTCACGCTCACGAACACGATGTCGGCGGCCTTGATCCCGCCGGCCACATCGGTCGAGAAGAAGAGGTTCCGCCCGCGCGCCTCACGCACGACGCCGTCGAGACCGGGCTCGAAGATCGGCAGCTTGTCGGAGTTCCACGCCGCGATGCGGGCGACGTTCATGTCGACCACCGTCACGCGGATGTCCGGGCACTTGCGCGCGATCATGGCCATGGTGGGACCGCCGACGTAGCCGGCGCCGATGCAGCAGATGTTCATAGGCAGGACTCGAGTTGTTGCGTTCGCGCGGGGTTGTGCCGGAAAAGCGGACGCCTGTCCACGCCGCGTTGTGCGGGGAAACCCTGATTCTGGGCTGCGGCCGCACCGACCCCGCCCCGGTAAGGCGCCGGAGGCGACCCCGGCCCGTACCGCGCCCGGCCGCCGTTCACTGGAGCTTCAGCGGGAGCCGGCCGAGGATGTCCTTGGCTGCCTGTATCGGCTGCTTGGTGCCGAGGCCGGACGGCTTCTCGCCCGTCGGAACGGAGGAAACGGTGCGCAGCTGGTTCAGGACGAAGCAATAGTCGTTGTTGACCATCACGCCGAGCACCTCGCCGGTCTTGCTGAACACCAGATCGCCCGTGTGCGGGGCGAACTCGCCGAAGAGCCGTTTGAAAAAGCGATTGTCCATCTGGACGTACCGCGGCGCGGTCGGGTCGAGCTTGAACGCGATCTCGCCGTAGTAGCGGCCGCTGCTGCCGACCAGCACGGCCTCGGGGAACTTGAACGGATCGGCCGCGAGCGGATAGATCTTCACCCCCAGCGATGCAGCCCGCGCGGGATCGACCGGGATCAGCACGACGCGCGGCTCGAGCGCGTGGAAGGCGAACTCCGGCACCGGCACCTCCGCGTCGCTGCGCCGCATCGTCGCGCGGATCACCTCGTATTCGGCCGCCGCGCCGCCGAGGTCGAACGGCGTGTCGCGCAGATGCAGCAGGGCGTAGACGCGGGTGCCGTCGGACACGAGCACCGTGCGCGCCGAGCTCTCGGTCGTGAACGGGCCGAAGAGCACCGTCCGTCGCGCCATGGCTTGGACGACGAACTGGTTGGCCACGTACTCGCTGAAAAGAGTGTTGGGATTGATCGGGCGGTTCTCGCGGATTTCGCGAGTGAGCTCGCCGGACGTCTCCGCGAGCTTGCCCACGCCCTCGGCGAGCACGCCGGCCTGCTCCTGGATCTTCTGCTTCTCCTCGCGCTGGGTGACGATCTCGTCGCGCATCTGTTCGATGTTCTCGCGGAGCAGCCCCTTCTCCTGCTCGGCGACCTTCACGGCCACACTGAGGTTCTCGATCTCGCCGCGGGCGGCGGAGTGTCGCTGCTCGAGCGCGGCATAGGCCTCGCGCTGCTCGCGCGTCTGCTGCTCGCGCAGCTCGAGGTCCCGCTGGAGCTGGGCGAGGCGGATCTTGCTCGCCTCGATCTCGCGCGCCTTCGCCTCGGCCTCGGCGGCGAGCGCGGCGGCCTTGGCCTGGGTGGCGGAAAGGTTCTCGGCGAGCTTGCCCTTCTCGCCCTCGAGGCTGGCGACCTGCTGCTCGCGCTGCTGGAGGTTCTCGGCGGTGTTCGAGAGCTGGGCCCGCAGCTCGTCGCGCGCCGCCTGCTCCTCGGCCAGCGTCAGGCGCATGACTTCGACGAGTTCGTTGGCCGGCCCCACGCTTTCGCCGGGCTGCGCGGAGGCGGCCGCGGGCGGCGGCGGGGTCTTCGGCGGCTCGACCTGCTCCCAGCGCGTGAGCGCCAGGAGGTTGAGCAGGAGGAAGTCGCAGATGATGAGCAGCAGCGTCTTGTTCATTGCGAGACGGGCTCAGGCGGCGGGCTTGGCGGGCACGACACCCTGGCTCTCGACGATGAGCTTCTTCTTGTACGGTCGCACGTGGCGGATCTTCACCATCGCCACGCACGTGATGCCGAAAAGGTTGGAGGAATAGGCGGCAAGCAGGTTGGGCTGGATGATGCCGAGCACCTGGAGCACGAGAGCTGTCGCCGTTCCGGCGATACCGACATAGAGGCCGGAGTCGAAGAGGTTCTCCTCGTTCTCCATCAGCCGCAGCTTGAGCAGGCTCGGGACGCTCTGCCGCTCGATCTCCCGCATCTTCAGCAGGCAGATCCAATAGACCAGCGCCTGCAACGCGCCGAAGAACACGATCGTGACGATCGTCGAGGTGTCGACGTTGGCCGCGGTCGAGGGCGAGGCCTGGAGCTGGCCCACCATGCTGAGCGCCGGGATGCTCACCTTCAACGCGAGATCCGCCGGTGGTGCGCCGCGCAGCAGGAACGGCTCGCTGAGCACGAACAGCATGCCGGAGAACACCAGCGCCATCACGCCGCTCTTCGCGTGCATCAGCGTGCGGTTGGCGACCGAGAGCACCGGGCCGACCAGCGCGCGGTCGAGCGCGCGGAAGACGAACCAGACCCCGGCGAAAAAGAGGAGATACTTCACGATGGTCATGACGGTTGGATATCGAAGGCTCAACGAAGCGAAATAGTCCCACGCCAGTGGCGAGTCCGGGTTCACCGGCACCTGCCGCCGCACGAGCTGCCGCACCGCGCCCTCGCCGGCGCGCAGCGCAGTCTCCAGCCCCGCGATACCGCCCTTGCCGAACTTCAGGGCATAGGCCGCGACGCCGTCGGCCTCGCGGCTCTGCAACGCGGCGGCGTAGAGCACCGGCAGCGCGTCGGGCGCGACCCGCACGAGCTGCGCGAACTCGCCGACCGTCTTCACGTCGGGACAGGAGCGCAGCCACTCGCCGAGCTGGATCCAGTTCAGGCGGCGCGACAGCGTCAGGAGGTCGTAGTAGAACCCCTCGATCGGCTCGAGTTCACCACGCTGGACGGCCGACTCCGCGCGGCCGCGGACCTCGCGCGATAGCGCGTCGGAGAGCCAGTTGCCCTGGTTGAGCAGGGCGGTCATCAGGATGGTCGCGTCGAGCGGCTGGCCACCGGCGCGTCTGGCGGGCACAAACCGGTTGGTGCGGTCGATCTCCGCGGTGGCGAGCAGCGCCTTCACCACGCCCGCACGCGAATTCGCGAGATAACCCCGCACCGCCTCGCGCGCTTTCGCGGGCAGAAACGCCTGGATCGCAGGCACCAGCTTCGGCTCCGCGGCGTGCGGCCGGGAGCGTCCCGCGAAGACCTGTTCCAGGTACGGGTCGACTCCGCCCCAAGGCACGATCTCGAGCTGCCGTTGCGCATCGTCGGCCAGCTGCGCCTGGAACCCCGCCGCACCGGGCAACGCGAGCTTCAGCGCGGCGTCGCCCACCATGGCGGCCGGACCGAGTTTGTCCGCCGCCCGCAGCTCCTCGCCGAAGGCGACCAACGTCGGCGTGTCCGCGCCGGCCTCGCGCAGCAACAACGGGCTGAGCGACTTCACCTGCACCGGCAGCAACCAGCCCGCCGCCACGAGGGCCGCCCCGAGTACGATCAGCCAGAGCGGCTCGCCGCGGTTGCCCGCGAGCCAGTCGGACGCCGAGGGTTTCATGGGCCGGGAAGATTGCACGGGAAGGAAACTCGGGACAGTTTTAATTTGCGGCAGCCACCGTCGCCGACAGCGTCGCCCCATCGGACCCATGCTTCTGCCGATTGTTCGCTACAACCAGCCCGTTCTCCGTAAAAAAGGCGCGCCAATCACCGTCTTCGACGCCGCACTGTGCAAGCTCGCCGACGACATGGTCGAGACCATGCACGAGGCCGAGGGCATCGGGCTGGCCGCCCAACAGATCGGCCAGGCGATCCAGTTCTGCGTGGTCGACCTCCGGCCGACCGAGGCGGAGTTCGACTGGGAGCTCGACGGCCGCAAACCGCCGCTCGACCTCTTCATGCCGATGGCCATCGCCAATCCCAAGATCACCGCGCTGGCGGGCAAGGAGACCAGCTACGAGGAGGGCTGCCTGTCGTTCCCCGGCATCCGCGGCGACGTGGTCCGCCCCGATGCCATCCGCGTGGAATTCCAGGATGCGGACGGTACGGCCCACACCCTCACCTGCACCGGGCTGTTCTCCCGCTGTATCCAACACGAGACCGACCACCTCAACGGCGTGCTCTTCATCGACCAGATGGCCAAGCGCGTGCTCGTCGAGCTGAAGGACGACCTCAAGGCCCTCGAGAAGGAGACCAAGGCCGCCACCAAAAAGCGGGCGAAGTAAGCCGCAGGGGATTCGGGTCAGAGTTCAGAGTTCAAGGTTCAGGGTCCAGGGTTCAGCGTTCAGGAGCGCGCGTCGGTGAGCCCGGCCTCTCGCCATTCACCGTCCATCTCCACCTCACGCCTTCCCTCATGTCCCGCTCCATTGCCACCCGCACCGGCGACGACGGCTCGACCGCTCTCCTTTACGGCCAGCGTGTCGCCAAAGATCACCCCCAGATCGAGGCGATCGGCAATCTCGACGAACTCAACGCCGCGCTCGGCCTCGCCAAGGCGCATTGCCCGCACGCCGCCCTGCGCGCCGAACTCGAGCGCATCCAGAAGGAGCTCGTCGCCCTCATGGGTGAGGTCGTTTGCGCCGAAAGCGACCTCGAGCGCTACGCGAAATCGAAGTTCGAGAAGATCGACGACACCTCCCTCGCCACGCTCGACGCCGGCGTCGCCGCCATCGAGGCGCGCAACGTGAAGTTCGACGGCTGGGCCACGCCGGGCGCCAATCTCCACGCCGCCGCCCTCGACCACGCGCGCACGATCGCCCGCCGTGCGGAGCGTCGCCTGATCGGCCTCGCCCAACACGGCCGCCCCCTGCGCCCGTTGCTCCTACAATACGTCAACCGCCTCTCCGACCTCCTCTGGCTCCTCGCCCGCGAGGCGGAGAGCTGAGACGCGCTTCGAACCGGTTGCCCCTCGCTCCGCCACGGCACGCGCGGATGTTCCCGAGCGGTGCGTCCTCAGGGCGCGGATTCATCCGCCCGCGGAGATCGGGGCCCGGACTTGCTTGATCCCCACGGGAGCGAACGACCGCGACAGACCGGCGCCGGGAACGTGCGCGCCGAAGGGACCCGCATTTTCCTGATTTCCTGATTTCCACATTCCCTCTTCCCTCACTCCCTCTTTCCCTTTCCTCCATGTCCACCGAGCCCCCCCCCCCCCCCCCCCCCGCCCCCCCCCCCCCCCCCCCCCC
>JAEZSJ010000410.1 GCA_023443985.1 Verrucomicrobiota bacterium
TGGGGTAGCGGGACCGGGGCCTTTCTTTTTTCAAAGACGGCCGCGTGGCTGCCGGCGGCCCCCGCCGGGTCAACGCCGCTGCGGCCCCGGCCACGATTCAGAAGCCGGGTTGATCGCCCCGCTCGGCGGCACAGCGCCGCCTAATGCCCGCCGGCCGCCCGCCTCACCGCGCCAGCGCCCGCCGCAACACCTCCACCGGGTGCAGCGCCCGCCGCCCCGCGCCGTGCTCGATCTGCGACCGGCAGCTCGTGCCGGCCGCCACGATGAGCACCTCGGAGGCCGCCGCCCGCACGGCGGGCAGCAGGGCGAGCTCCCCGATCGCCATCGAAAGCGCATAGTGCTCGCGTTCATACCCGAACGCCCCCGCCAGGCCGCAGCAGCCGGTCGCGATCGTCCGCACCCTGTGCCCACGCGGCAGCGACAGCGCCGCCACCGAGTCCTCGAAGCGGCTGAGCGCCTTCTGGTGGCAGTGCCCGTGCACCAGGATCTCCACCGGGGCCGTCCCGAAGTCCTCCGCACGGATCCGCCCCGCCCGCGCCTCGCGCGCGATCCACTCCTCGAACAGCAGGCAGTGCGGCGCGAGCGCCTCGGCCTGCGGCCGCAGGTCGGGCCCGACCAGCAGCGGGTACTCGTCGCGGAAGCCGAGCAGGGCCGACGGCTCGAGTCCCACCAGCGGCTCCACCGCGGAGATCCGCCCGTGCAGCGCCGCCACGTTGCGCCTCGCCACCGCCGCCGCCTCCGGCAGCAGTCCTTTCGAGATCAGGGACCGGGCGCTCTCGGCGCAGCCGGCAAGCACGACCTCGTACCCGAGCCGCGTGCACAGCTCCACCGCGGCTTGCGCGAGCGCCGGCTCCTGGTGGTCCGTGAACTCGTCGACGAACAGGTGCACGCGCCCGCGCCGCCGCGCGCCCGCCGGCGGCACGAGTTCCGCGGCGTTCCGCCCCAACCAGGTCCGCGCGGTCTCACGCGCAAACACCGGCAGCGCGCGCGGGCGGGCCACCCCGAGCAGACGCTTGAGCAACGGCGCAGTGAGTGGACTGTGCGCCAGCCAGTTCGCCCCCGCCGGCCAGAGTGCGGCCAGCCGCGCGGTTCGCGCGAAATCCCCGAACAGCCGGCTGCGCAGCGGCACCCCGTGCGTGGCGCGGCGCTGGTGCAGCCATTCGGCCTTCAGCAGCGCCACGTCGACGCTCGACGGGCACTCCGATTGGCAGGCCTTGCAGGACAGGCAGAACTCCATCGCCTCCGCGATGCTCGGCTCGGCGAACGGGTTCGCGGCGCCCGAACGCGAAAGCGCCTCGCGGAGCACGTTGGCCCGGGCGCGGGTGGAGTGGCGTTCGTCGCGCGTCGCCATGAAACTGGGGCACATCCCGCCGCCCATCCTGATCGTCTTCCGGCACTCGGCCGTGCCGTTGCACTGCTCGGCCAGCCGCAGCACGCCGCCCCACTGTGCGAAGTCGAGCGCCGTGGCGAACTGCCGCGTGTCCTGCTCCGCGTCGTAACGGAGTGACTCCACCATCGGCCGCGCCGCCACGATCTTCCCCGGGTTCAGCACACCGGCCGGGTCGAACACGATCTTCAGCTCCGAGAGCAGCGCGTAGTTCCGCTCGCCCACCATCGTGCGGAGAAACGGGCCGCGCACGCGCCCGTCACCGTGTTCGCCGCTGAGCGAGCCGCGGTGACGCTTCACCAGTTCCGCGACCTCCGCCGTGAGCGACTGGAACTTCGCGCGGTCGGGACCGCGTTTCAGGTCGAGCACCGGACGGGTGTGGACCTCGCCGTCGCCGATGTGCGCGTAGAATACGCAGTCCATGCCGTGCCGCCGCATGATCGCCTCGAACTCCTCCAGGTACGCCGGCTGCGCGGCGACCGGCACGGCGGTGTCCTCGACGCACGCGACCGCCTTCGCGTCGCCAGGGATGTTCGCCAGCACGCCGAGGCCGGCCTTGCGCAGCGCCCACACGCGGTTCACATCGGTCCCGAAGAGCCGGGGAAACGCGTATCCGAAACCCGCGGTGCGCAACGCCGCCTCGAGCGCCGCGGCGGCCGTTTCGATCTCCGCCCGGGTGGCGCGCGTCCACTCGATCACGAGCAACGCCCCGGGGTCGCCCTGCACGAACGCACGGTTGCGGGCCTGCTCCCGGTTCCGCGTCGCGCACTCCAGGATGATGTTGTCGATGAGCTCGAGGGCATCGGGCTCGTGCCGCAACGCGATCAGGTTCGCCCGCGCCGCCTCGTGCACGGACCCGAGATGCACCACCAGCACCCCGCGCTCCGCTGGCGGCAACGGCACGAGATTGAGCGTGAACTCGGTCGCGAGCGCCAGCGTGCCCTCCGAGCCGGCAAGCAGGGTGCAGAGGTTGAACGGTGCGCCCTCCGCGGCGAACGGCTGCTGGCGCAACAGCAGGTCGACCGCATAGCCGGTGTTGCGGCGGCGCAACGTGGGGTCGGGGAACTCGCGCACGATCTCGGCCGCGGTCCCGCGATCGGCGAGCCGCCGCGCCAGCCAACGATGGATTTCGCCCTCCCGCCCTCCCGCGGCGCATTTGGCGGAAAACTCCAACGGGGTGAGCGCGCGCAGGACGGCCTCGGTGCCGTCGGCGAGGATCACGCCGGCCTCGAGCAGGTGGTCGCGGGTCGAGCCGAACCGCAGCGAATTCGCACCGCACGAGTTGTTCCCCACCATCCCGCCGATCATCGCCCGGTTCGAGGTTGAGGTCTCCGGCGCGAACATCAGGCCGTGCGGCCGCAGCGCCAGGTTCAGCTCGTCGCGCACCACCCCGGGCTCCACCCGCACCCGCCGCCGCCGGGGATCGATCTCGAGGATACGGTTCATATGCCGGCCGAAGTCGACCACCAGCCCGGAACCGACCACCTGGCCCGCCAGCGAGGTGCCGGCGGTGCGCGGGATCAGGGGCACCCTCGCCTCGTGCGCGAAGGCGAGCAGGCGGCGCACATCCTCGGCGTTCTTGGGCAGCGCCACGGCCAGCGGCCGCTCCCGGTAGACCGAGGCGTCGGTGGCGTAGCACACCACCGTCGTCTCGTCCCAACACAGCTCGCCGGCGAGCGCGCGCCGCAGCCGCGCAAGCGGGCGGCGGAGCTCATCCAGACGGGAGGTGGGCGGGCGCCGGGAATCCATGGGCGGCCATCGAAGCACGACCCGCGCGTCGCGCGCAATCCCGGCCGGGCCGTCCCGTTTTCCCTCAAGGCCGCCCTCCCTCCTGCCGATGATGGGGCGAACCATACCACCATGAACTGGACCATCGGACGCCGCATCGTCGCAGGATTCTCGGCAGTGCTCCTCATCGCCGCCTTCGTCGGCGCCTTCGCCCTCGCTCGTATCCAGGGCATCGACTCCGGCACCACGATCGTCACCCATCGCGCGATCCCGAGCATCCTCCTCTTCAGCCAGATCCAGTCGCTCATCAAGGACAACTACATCAACACCACCCAGCACCTCGGCGCCTCCGATGCCGCGCAGATGGCCGCCATCGAAAAGGAGATGACCGAGAAGAGCGCCAAGTTGACCGACCTCTACAAGGAGGTCGAAGCGTTGCTCGCAACGGATGAGTCCCGGGAAGTGTACAAGCGGATCGGCCCCGCCCGCGCCGCCTATGTCTCCAACCGGAAGACCGTGATCGGGCTCAGCCGCGATGGCCGCAAGGACGAGGCGCAACAGACGCTCAACAGCGTGCTGCTCCCGGCCTTCGAAAACTACATCGCCGCCCTCGACGCGGGCATCGTGCTGAACCGCCGCGACAGCGAAGCCGCGGCTGCCGATGCCGAAGCGGCTATCCGGCAGACCCGTTTCGGCATTCCTTTCGGCACCGGCCTCGCGGTCGCGGTGGGCGCCATCGTCGCCTTCGTCATCGTCCGTACCGTCGGCCGGGTGCTCAAATTTGTGTCCGGCGAAGTGCGGGAAGGCGCCGGTCAGGTCGGCCAGGCGGCCCAACAGGTCAATGCCGCCAGCCAGTCGCTCGCCCAGGGTACCAACGAACAGGCCGCCTCGCTCGAGGAGACCAGCGCGTCCCTCGAGGAGATCACCAGCATGACGGCCCGCAACGCCGAGTCGGCCGCGCACGCCAAGGAGATCGCCAACCTCACCCGCACCACCGCGGAAACAGGCTCCTCCGACATGCACGCCATGACGACCGCGATGGATGCCATCAAGGTCTCCAGCGACAGCATCGCGAAGATCATCAAGACCATCGACGAGATCGCCTTCCAGACGAACATCCTCGCGCTCAACGCCGCGGTCGAAGCCGCGCGTGCCGGCGAGGCCGGGGCCGGCTTCGCCGTCGTCGCCGAGGAGGTGCGGGCCCTCGCCCAGCGTTGCGC
>JAEZSJ010000427.1 GCA_023443985.1 Verrucomicrobiota bacterium
CGACGTAGATGTGGTACGGCAGCGCCATCACGCCCTGGAAGAAGAAATCGGTCCACTTGTCCACCTGCCAGGGCATGCGGTCGCGCACGACGTACGCCGCCGTGAACATGATCGGCGCGGTCTCGCCGGCGACCCGCGCGATGGCCAGCACCGACGAGGTGAGGATGCCCGGCAGCGCGTACGGGAGGACATTGGTGCGGATCGTCTGGAACTTCGTCGCGCCCAGCGCCAGCGCGCCCTCGCGGAATCCCTTCGGCACCGACCGCAACGCCTCCTCGCTCGCGGTGATCACGATCGGCAGCACCATGAACGCCAGTGTGAACCAACCCGCCAGCAGCGAGACGTTCCAGTCGAGGGCGACCACGAACAGGCCGAAGCCGAAAAGGCCGAACACGATCGAGGGCACGCCCGCGAGGTTGGCGATCGAGAGCCGGACGGCCCGGATGAACGGTCCATCTTTCGAATACTCGCTCAGGTAGATCGCGCTCGCGACGCCGAGCACCAGCGCGATCACCATCGAACCGACCACGAGCAGCACCGTGCCGACGATGTTCGGGAAGATGCCGCCGGCGGAGTAGACATACGTCTCCACCGGCACGTCGCGCAGCCGCTCGGGGTGCTCCGCGCGGAAGGCGCGGAACTCGCGGTCGCCCATCTTCACCGTGGCGCCGTCGAGCTTGAAGACGTTGAGCGTCTCCGGCGCCTGCGTGAGGAACGGCACGTTCACAAACGGCGGCGCGAGCTGGAAGACGACACGACCGCCCTTGAGGCCGATGTCGAGGAAGACCGCCGCGGCCGCGAGCAACACCCCGTAGGTGCCGAGGCGCAGCAGCGCGAAGAACGCCTTCTCGAGACGGGCGGACCACGACGGCTTGCGCAGGATCGAGCGGCGGACGGAGGAGTCGGGGCGCGGGCTCATGGCGGTTCAGGTCTGCGGCAGGCGGTAACGGAGCACGATCTTCTGCGCGCCGTAGTTGATGCCGAGCGAGAGCAGGAAGAGCAGGCAGCCGACCATGAACAACGCCCGGTAGTGCAGACTGCCGCGCACCACCTCGCCCATCTCCTGGGCGACGATGCCGGTCATCGTATGCACGGGCTGGAACGCCACGCCGAGCCCGCTCGACAGGTCCGGGATGGCGATGCGGTTACCCGCGCAGAGGAGCACGACCATCGTCTCGCCGATCACGCGGCCGAAGCCGAGCAGCACCGCGGCGGTGATGCCCGAGAGGGCCGCGGGCAGGATGATGTGCAGAATGGTCTGCATGCGGGAGGCGCCGAGGGCGAGCGAGGCCTCGCGCAGCGCCTTGGGCACGTTCTGCAACGCATCCTCGGCGAGGGTGAAGATCGTCGGGATCGCCATGAGCGCGAGCAGTGCGGAGGCGGTGAACGCGGTGAGGCGCTCCTGCATCGGAAAACCGGGTACCCACGACAACCACGGCACCTGCGAGAGCTGGCGCAGCGTCTCGCCGAGCACGGCGATGCCGAAGAAGCCGAGCACCACGCTCGGGATCGCCGAGATGAACTCGATGTACGGCTTGATGAAGCGCTGCTCCCACGGCCGCGCGACCTGGTTGACGTAGAGCGCCGCACTCACGCCGAGCGGGATGGCGATCGCGAGCGAAAGGACCGAAATGAAGAACGAGCCGAAGAACAGGGGCAGCACGCCGTACCAGTCCTGCCAGAAGCTGGCGGTGATCCAGTCGCGGCCGAAGGCGAAGGCGTTGAGCGACTCGAGGAACGAGACCGGTTTGTCGGCGCGCCACTGCGCCAGCTCGCGCTCCCGCTCCGGGATCGATTCGCGGAAGGCACCCAGGCTCGTGCCGAGGGCGGCGAGGCGCCGCGCGACGGCGCGCACCTCGGTCTGCGGCAACGCACCGACGATCTCGCCGAGCTGCGCGGCGAGGGCGGCGTGCGCGGCCTGGATCTCGGGCAACCGGTCGGTGAGCACCTTCGCCTCGGCGACGAAATCGACCGCCTCGATCTCGACGGCGTCGGCCTGCGCCTGGAGGCTGGCGGCGTGCGCGGCGTCGGCGCGCGGGATGCCGGCGAGAAGGTTGGCCCGCACCTCGCGCATGTCGTCGGCCACCTTCACGCGCTCCTTCACGGCGGCAGCGTGGTCGGTCATCTCCGAGACGATGTCGCGCAGCGGGCCCACGGCGTCGGCCAGGCGTTCGTCGAGGGCGTCGAGGGGCGCGAGCCGGGCGTTGGTGGCGGCCAGGTCGAGACCTTCGGACCGGAGGCGGCCGAACCAGGCGAGGCGGGTCGCCGAAAGCTCGCGACCGAGGGCGGAAAACTCGTCGACCTCGCGTTTGAGGATGTCGACGTACTCGAGGCCGGCCCGGCGGTAGACTTCGAGATTAGCGCGGTTGCCGGGGATGAAGCCGGCAGCCTCGCGGAAAAGGGTGAAGACGATGAGCAGGAGGACGAGGATCGAGAGGCCGGCGTTGATCTCGAAATACTGCTTGATCCACCAGTCGCGGTTGCGCCCGAAAAGCCGGAACTTGCCCGGGGCGAGCAGCTGCTTGCGCACGGTGTGCGAGACGGCGACGGGCTCGATGTCTTGGGCCATGGTGCGGTGGCGGAGTCGGTGGGCGCGTACGCTCAGGGCGTGCGGAAAGGGGGTCGACAGAAAAAGGCTGCAGGCCAGGGCGCTGGCGCGGCCCGTCCGGAAAGACCGGGCCACGTCGACGCCGTGGCCTGCAACACCGTTCTGCGCTTCAGCGGTTAACGTTTTCCGACCGGGACGAAACCGACCTTCTGCGTGATCGCCTGACCTTCGGCACCGAGCATGAACTCGATGAACTGGGCGGTCAGCCCCTCGGGGTCGCCGTTAATGTAGAAGAACGTCGGGCGGGCGTAGGGATAGGCCTTGGACTGCACGGACTCGTTGCTCGGGAGCGCGGCCTTGCCATCCTTGCCGACGATGGCGACGACGCGGATGCCGGGGGCGTTCACGTAGGCGAGGCCGACGTAGCCGATGCCGTTCGGGTTGTGCGCGACTTCCGCCGCGATCTGCTCGTTGCCGGCCATCTTCTGCGAGGAGGGGGCGTAGTCGCGCTTCTTCATCGCGAGCTCCTTCCACTCGGAGTAGGTGCCAGAGGAGGTGTTGCGGGTATAGACGGAGAACTTGCCCGCGTTGCCACCCACGGCGCTCCAGTCGGTCACGTCGCCGGTGAAGATCTGCTCGACCTGGCGGAGCGTGAGCTGGGCGACCGGGTTGGACTCGTTGACGATCACGGCGATGCCGTCGTACGCCACGATGATCGGCTTCATGTTCACGCCCTTGGCGAGCGCGGCCGAGATCTCGGTCGGCTTGGCGCGGCGGGAAGCCATGCCGATGTTGGCGGTGCCGTCGGTGATGGCGGCGATGCCGGTGGTCGAGCCTTCGGCGGCGATCTCGAAGCCGACCTCGGGGTGCTGCGCCTTGAAGGCTTCGGCGACCTGCGGCACGAGCTTGGCGCCGAGAGTGTCGGAGCCCTTGATCACGAGCTTGTCGGCGGCGGAGACCGAGCCGGCGAGCAGCGCGGCGGAGACGAGAATGGTGAGGGTCTTCTTCATTTTGAGTGTGGCGGGTTGCGGTGATGGAGTCGGCTCGCTCAGAACTTCGTCACGAGATCGACTTGGAGGATGTTCGATTTGTCGAGGCCGGCGACGGCGTGTTTGAGGCCGCCTTGGATGTCGTGGGTGTAGAAATAGGTCACCCCGAGTGAGGCGAAGGAGGCGATGTTGTAGCTGGTCGAGAGTTTGAAGCCCCGCTGGTTGAGGTTGCCGAAGCCGAAGTCGGAGTCGCTGAGGTTCGGGTCGAGCGAGCCGATGCCGATGCGGCGGTAGTCGAGCTTCACGCTCCAGTCACCCTGCTCCTTGCCGGAGCCCTTCGCATAGCCGATGCCGAGGAGCCAGGAGGTGGCGCCGTCGCTGTAGGCGTCGCTCAGACCGTAGACCTCGTGCGCACGGGTGTCGGCGTCGAAGTTGTAGGTGCCGTCCCAGTAGAGGCTGAGGGAGTGGCCTTCGCGGCCGACGTTCGGGAACTTGATCGAGCCGGTGAAGGTCGCGAGCGACAGGCCCTTGGTGCGGCCGGCGTAGGCGGTCTCGTTGGCGGCGCCGCTGACGGAGGCGTTGTTGTAGAACATGTAGCCGGGGGCGATGGTCACGCCCACCCCGGAGCCGAGCTTGGTGCTGTACACGAGCTGCTGGACGAAGAGGAAACTGTCGCGGAACGAGGGGCCGGAGCCTTTCCGCTCGTCGTTGTCGTCCATGACGAGCTGCGCCGCGCGGAGCTGGAGCGAGCCGGAGGCGAGGTCGAAGGAGTAGGTCTCGCTCAGACCCTGGGGATTGATGTCTCCGTCCCACACAAGGTCGGTGGTCTGGAGCGGGTTGGCGAACTTGCCGCCGATGAACGACCACTGGGCGTTCGGCTTCCACGCCACGTAGGCGCGGGCGAGGTACACGCTGTAGTCGTCGTTCGCGTTCTCGAAGGTCTGGTTGCCGGAGTCCGCCGCGGACGCGGTCTCGAGGGCGAAGCCGGCGCTCCAGCCCTGCCGCAGCTGGAAGTCGCCGTTGAGGCGGAAACGGAAGCGCTCGCGGTTGCGGCTCTGCGAGCTGCCGGTCCCCTGGGCGGTCGTCGCGTCGTACTGGTGACGAAGCCGGATGTCGCCGCCGAGCTTGAACTCGGTGAGGTGCGAACCGAGCGCGAGCTTGCCGGCGGAGGTGCCGGCGTTCTCCTTCGTCAGGTCGGCACGGACTTCCTCGGCCTCCTGGTCGTTGATCAGACCCTTTTTCACGAGCAGATCGATGAGCGGGGCGGAGTCCTGCGCCACCACGGTGGCGGAGGTGAGAGCGAAGCCGCCGGCGAGGGCGAGCAGGGCGTGCGAGAGTTTGGGCATGTTAGGATTCGGTGTAGTTGATGCGAACTCGTGGCCGACTGCGCGCCGGCCGCGTCGGGACGAACCTAACAGCCGATTGTGACGGCTCCGTTACGGCTGCGTGACATGGGCGCAAAACGAGGAACCAACCGCTGGCGCACGGTCGGAGTCGCTCGCCCATCCACGCCGCCCCTCCTGTCCCCCCCCTGCCCCGGCCGCCCGCACAGCCACGCCGCCGCTCAGGTCGCCTGAAACACCCCGGCGATCGCGCCGCCGCAGAACTCGCACCGTCCGCCACGCACCAGGTTCGCGAGCAGGCGGAAACCGTCGCGGTCGATCACACAGCGCCCGCAGTGTGGACACCAGGTGCGCTCCCCGTCGCGATCGCGGAGGTTGCCAGTGTAAACATAGCGCAGCCCCTTCCCCTGTGCGATGCGGCGCGCGCGGCGCAACGTCTCGAGCGACGTCGGCGGGCGGTCGCGCATCGCGCCGTCGGGATGGAAGGCCGAGAAATGCCACGGCACGTCGGGCCCGAGGTGGGCGGCAAACCAGTCGCTCGCGCGCTCGAGCTCGGCATCGGTGTCGTTCAGGCCGGGGATGAGCAGCGTCGTCACCTCGAGCCAGACACGCGTCTGGCGGTGCAGCCACTCGAGCGTGTCGAGCACCGTGCCGAGGCTCGCGCCGCACCAGCGCCGGTAGAAGCCCTCGGTGAACGCCTTCAGGTCCACGTTCGCCGCGTCCATGCCGGCGAAGAACTCCGCCCGCGCCGCCGGCCCGAGGTAGCCGGCCGTCACCGCCACGGTGCGCACCCCCGCGGCCCGGCACGCCGCCGCCACCTCCAGCGCGTACTCCGCGAAAACCACCGGATCGTTGTACGTGAACGCCACCGAAGCGCAGCGCTCCCGCCGCGCCGCCGCCGCGATCTGCGCGGGCGCGACCGGCTCCGGGTCCGGCCGCGCGGCACGCGCCCGCGTGATCCGCCAGTTCTGGCAGAACCGGCACGCGAGGTTGCAGCCCACCGTGCCGAACGACAGCACGCGCGTGCCCGGCAGGAACTGCGCGAGCGGTTTCTTCTCGATCGGGTCGACCGCGAACCCGCTCGTGCGCCCGTGCGCGAGCAGCCGCATCACCCCGCCGCGGTTCCCGCGCGAGCGGCAGAAACCGTCCTGCCCGTCACGTAGTCTGCAGCCGCGCGGACACAGCTCGCACCCCAGCCGGCCGTCGCCGAGCGACCGCCACCAACGGGCCGCCGGCAACTCCGCCGCCACGCTCATGCCCGCACCGCCTCCCCGATGCGCTCCGCCGCGAACCGTTGCAGCCGCACCGGCTCATCGGGGCCGATCCGCGCCTTCGCGCGCGCCACCGCCAACTGGCGGGCCACCGTCTCCACTTCCGGGATACCCGGCAGCAACAGCCCCCGCCGCCCGTCCGCCGCGCGCACGACCACCCCCCATCGCGCCGGATCGAGCGCGGCCTCCGACGCGACCTCCTCGAGCGGACCGAGCACCGTCACTTCGAGCTGCAGCCGCGCGAGCTCGCCGGCCACGACCGGCGGGAACCGCGGATCGGCCAACGCCGCCTCGCGCGCGACGCGCCACGTTTCCGCGGCCAGATCGCCCGTCCGCGACGCCAACGTTCCGATACAGCCGCGCAGCCGCCCGTCGGCGGTGTGCAGGGTGACGAACACACCGTTCGGCCCCGGGCGGTCGCCGATCCGCGGCTCGACCGCCGCCCCCGTCAGGCCGAGCGCCGCGGCGATCGCCGCTCGTGCGACCGCGGGCAGATCCGCGGGCGACCGTCTCTCCTCGGCGGGAGGCGCCACGTCCGCCGTGGTCGCCGCGAACAGCACCGCCACACCGTAGCCGACGCCGAACGGCCCCTCGTAGCCGAGCACCTCCCGACCCTCCGCCCTCCAACCGGTCGCGCCCAGCGCGAACAACGTGGATTCGACGACATCCTCCGCCGCGCGCCCCTGCAACGGCGCCACCGCTTCCGCCAGCCGGCGCGTCGCGCCAAGGCGAAGTTGGTGGATGAAGGCGGCGTCGAAATCCACCGCCTGCGGATCGTAGCCGCATGGCGCGCCCGGCTGGAGCCGGTGGCTCATGTCGCCGCTGGCCACCACGGCCACGCGCCGCCCGAGATGCTCTGCGGCGGCGGCCACGCACCCGCCGAGGTCGCCGATGCGCGAGTTGTCGTCGGCCGCCAGCGCCACGACCACCGTCGGCCCTTCCCATCCGGCCTCCGCGAGAAACAACAGCGGCACCACGCTGCCGTGGTCGAGCGCCACGGCCGGCAGCCGACAGGTTCCCACCCCCCGGGCCGCCGCGCCTTCCCGCAACGCCGCCGAGAACCCCGGATCGCCCGGCAGCCGCACTGCCGCCCGCGGCGCACCGAACTGCGCGAGCGAGCCGGTCAGGTTGCCCGCTGTCACACCGAACGCACGGTCCTCCCGCGGCGCATGCGGCGAGACGAGCACGACGGTGTCCGGTCGGGCCGCGACCACCCGCCGCGCCACCTCCCGCATGGCAGTGATCGTCGCGCGGCAGGCCTGTTGGCGCGGGCCGGCCACCGCGGGGATCAGGATCGGAGCGTGCGGCAGAAGCACCGCGAGGAACGTTTCACCACGCCGGAGTGGGCTCTCGGCCTTCATGATGGGGGCCGGGCCGGTTTCAGGCCCGGCGCCGCCAACCATCGCGCCAAACCGCCCCGTTCTCAAACCGGCCCTCGGGTTGGCCAGTCGGCTTGCCGCCTCCGGCGCCCCTCGCGAAGCTCGGCCCGCGCGCAAGTTCACCGAAAAAGGTCTTGCTTCCCCCTATCCCGAGCCGTTTCTTCGCGAGCTTTTCCAATGAAAGCCACCATCAAGACACAGGGGAAGCAGTTCGTCGTCAGCGAGGGCGACGTGCTGATCGTCGATCGTTTCCCCACAGCCGAAAAGGGCTCCACCGTCGAGATCAACGACGTTCTTTCCGTCGGCGAAGGCGCCGAGATCAAGATCGGCACCCCCACGGTGGCCGGCGCGTCCGTTACCGCCGAGGTGCTCGAGAACAAGCGCGGCAAGAAGATCATCGTCTTCAAGAAGACCAAGCGCAAAGGCTACGAGCGCCGCCAGGGTCACCGCCAGGACCTCTCCGTCCTCAAGATCAAAACCATTTCCGCCTAAGAAGGTACCGTCATGGCACACAAGAAAGGTCAGGGCACATCCTCCAACGGCCGCGACAGCAAGGCGAAGCGCCTTGGCATCAAGCTCTCCGGTGGCGAGCAGGCGATCGCGGGCAACATCATCCTCCGTCAGCGCGGCACGCGTTACCACGCGGGCGCCGGCGTCGACATGGGCCGCGACCACACCCTCTTCGCGATCCGCGACGGCGTGGTGACCTTCGACAAGGAGCACCGCAAGGTCAGCATCGTCTGATCCGCACCTCGCACGTTTTCGGCGCACCGCTTCCGGGCGGTGCGCCTTTTTTGTGCCCGGCCACACACCACGCCACCGCCGCGAAAAACCGCCGCCATCCTTGCCAGCGCCGCCACCGCCCGCTATTCGCCCTGCCCATGTCCCCGCGCCTCGTCGCCGTCCTCTCGCTCCTCGCCCTGCCCGCGCTGCTCAACGGTGCCGTTGAGATCGTGCGCGTCTGGCCCTCGTACCGCGACACCGACTCCTTCAAGCGCATCACCGAGTACGTCGGCGGCCACGAGAACACCGGCAACGAGGTCGTGCTCCGCACCCAGGCCGAGCCGCGCGACGGCTACTACTTCCTCACCCGTGTGAAGACCGATGCCGCGGCCCCCGGTGCCAGCCTCGTGCTGGAGGTCGTGCTCCCGGGCAACCCGGCCGTGCACACCTACACGTTCCCTGCCGACCTACCCGCCGGCGCCAAGGTCTTCCAGCTCGGCGTGACCGGCGCCGATTGGCCGGGCAAGGACACCCGTCCCGCCGCCTGGCGCCTCACCGCTCGCGCCGCCGACGGCACCGTGCTCGCCGAGCGCACCAGCTTCCTCTGGAGCGGCAGCCCCACCGCCGCCAAATAGGCCCCGGACCGATGGCTGCCACCGGCCGCCCCGCGTCGACCGCGCCGTGCTGGAGCGCCTGGACACCGCTCGCGTTGCGGCATGCCTTCACGGCCGACAGCCTGCGCGAGTCGCTCGATGGCGGCCAAGCCTTCCGCTGGCGCTGGCGCGCGGAAGACGCCGCCTGGCAGGGCATCTTCGGCCCGCACGCCGTGCAGCTCCGGCTCGGCCGCAATGCCACGCTCGAGTTCCGTGCGGCCACCGAGCCCGCCGCCGCCGGCGCCGCGCTGCTCGACTACCTCGCCATGGCCGGCGGACTCGAACCCGCCCTCGCGCGCCTGCCGTTGTCCAGCGATGCCGTGCTCGCCGACGCCGTGGGCGCCTGCCCGGGATTGATCCTGCTGCGTCAGCCCTTCGCGGAGACGCTGCTCGCGTTCATCCTCAGCTCCACGAAACAAATCCCGCAGATCCGCCAACTCTGCGACACGCTCGCCCTCCGTTTCGGCGAGGAGCTCGCCCCCGGCCTGCATGCGCTGCCGACCTGGGCGCGGCTGGCGGAGCTCCGCGAACCCGCGCTCCGCGC
>JAEZSJ010000007.1 GCA_023443985.1 Verrucomicrobiota bacterium
AGATCGAGAAGCTCGCTGGTCGTGAGCGCGCGGCGCAGCCGCCAAAGCGGCCGCGCCGGATTTCGAACCGGCGGATCGATCGCGCGGAGCAGCCGCGCCGGATGCGCACTACCAATTGTATCCGCCAACCGAATCCGCCGAGCGGCAGGACCTGGGTACGCCTGAACAACCTCAGCTCGTTCACCTCCGATGCCGAAGTCGCCTGGGAGTTCGGCTCGCACGTCTGGCAAGTGCACGTGCCCCTCGCCAAGATTCTGTTCTTCAGCGGGCTGCTTCCACGCCATCTCCTCGAGGGTGAAGCGGAGTTTCTCGTGCTCGGTGGCGACTACCACGTGAAGCCGTTGCGGTTCTAAACCACGCGCCTGTCCCGGCGCGGTTTTCGGCTATACTCCGCTCGTCGCCGGTCATCCCGGCCCGTTTCCCGTCCCCCCCGTCTTCGAGCCTTGGCACGATGACAGTCTCAGTCCTTTCCTCCGCCCTGCTGCAGCAGTCGGATCCGACCGCTTTTACCCAGCGAATCTTCCAGCGAGACGACATAGATCCGGCATCTGCATCCGCGACCGAACTCAGCAACCCGCTCGCCGATGCCGCCCGCGCGCCCGAGGCGACGCGCCAGGAGCGCCTCCTCACCGATCTCAACACCACCCGGTCGTTACAGTACGGGTTGACCTACGGTGCCAGCGGCACCGCCAGCCGCAGCACCCCGAACACGATTCTCCTCGGCTACGCTTGAATCCGCCGAAGCGGCGCACCGCGCGATCAGATGCACGTTCGGCGCCTTGACCAAGGCCGTGACCTGCGCTCCCGGTTTGAGTTCGAGTTCCGCCGCAGCCAGCCGGGTGATCCTTGCCACGAGCGGGAAACCGCAATCGAGCACCGCGCGCACCATCCTCCCCTCGTCGAACAGCGACATCACTGTTCCGGGCCATCGGTTCCGGGCGCTCGCACCGGCCGCGCCTCCGTCGCCCACCAGCATCACGTCCTCCGCCCGGATGCTCGCCCATACCGTCTCCGCCTCCGCGGGTAGTTGGCCCGCCATTCCGTGGAGCCTCACCCGGTCCACCTCGACCACGGCCAACGCCCCGTCCCCCCCGAGCAGCCGTCCCGCCAGCACCGTCTCGACGCCGACCACGCGCGCCACCGCGTCGTTCGCGGGCCGGCGGAAGATCTCCGCCACCGGCCCGTGCTGCAGAAGCCTCCCGCCGTCGAGCACCGCCAGTTCGTCGCACAACGCCAGCACCTCCTCACGCGCGTGGCTCACGAGAAGCATCGGCACCCGCAACTCGTCCCGCACCCGCCGCAGATAGGGCAGGATCGCCTGTTTGCGCGCCGCATCGAGCGCCGCCAGCGGCTCGTCGAGCAGAAGTATCTTCGGATCGGATATCAAGGCCCGCGCCAATGCCACCCGCTGGCGCTCGCCGCCCGAGAGACCGGTCACGCTTCGGCCGAGCAATCCGCCGATTCCCAGCAACGCACAGATCTGATCCCGTCGCTCCCTGCGGAATGCGATCGGCGCACGCCGCTCCGCGAAGTGCAGATTCCTCTCGACCGTGAGATGCGGAAACAACGCGCCGTCCTGCGGCACGAAGCCGATGCACCGTTCCTGCGGCGGCAGAAACACGCCTGCCGCGGCGTCCGCCAGCACCGCCTCGCCCAAAGTGATCCGTCCGGCCTGTGGCCGACGCAGGCCAGCGACGAGTTCGATCACCGTCGACTTGCCCGAGCCCGACACCCCGAACAGCCCGGTGGCTCCGACGCCAAACTCCGCCGCGACCTCGAGCGCGAAGTCTCCCGCCTCCCAGCGAATGTTGTCCAGGACCAGCTTCGGCGGCGACACCGCGCCATCCGACGCAGGGAGGTTTCTCCGAACCGTCCTTTCTTCAGTTCCGCCATGCGCCGGCGACATTGGCGGACGCCTCGCCGCAGCAGCCATCCCCTCGCCCACCTCGGATCCGCGCCCTCCGCCCTCCCCCCCGCCCTCCCCCTCACCTCTCTCGCCGTCCCTCCACCGCAACAGCCGCTCGCTCAGCGCGACCGCCCCAAACGCCAGCGACACCGAGACGCTCAACAACCCGAACGCCGCCGCGTCGTTGCCGAGCTGCACCTCATGGTAGATGCCGAGCGCGAGCGTCACCGTCTCGCCCGGGATCATGCCGGCGATCATCACCGTCGCGCCGAACTCACCGAGCGCACGCGCGAACGCGAGCACGGTACCCGCCGCCACGCCCCGCCGCGCGAGCGGCAGCGAGACGGCGAAGAACGTCCGCCACGGTCCGGCCCCGAGCGTGCGCGCCACCTGTTCGAGGCGCTCGGGCACCTCCTCGAAGGCCACCCGCGCAGCACGGACCAGCAGCGGCAGCGACATCGCGGCCGTCGCCAGCACGACCGCCTTCCAGGTGAAGACGACCTCCAGTCCGAACACCTCGCCGCAAAGCACCCCGAGCGGCCCGTGCTTTCCAAACAACTTCAGCAGCACCAGCCCGGTCGCGACCGGCGGAATCACCAGCGGCAGCACGACCAACGTCTCCACGAGCGTCTTGCCCGGCCATTTCCGCCGCGCCAGCAGCCAGCCGAGCGCCAGGCCGGGTGGCAGGATCAGCAACGTGCTCAACGCAGCGACGCCGAGCGTGAAGAGTGTGATCTGAAGTACTTCAGCCATGCACGGCGTCCGTGATGCAGCCCGCGTGCCCGGCGTGCAGCCGGGCGTTCGCCGCCGTGCTCCCGTGATTCCGCCCGCGCCAGCCCCACTCGCGCCCGCTCCTGCCCCCATCGGCGCGGCCACACAAGCCGCGCCACGATCACGGCGCCGGCAGAAAACCGTATCTCGCAAACACTGCCTGCGCCTCCGGCCCGGCGAGGAACACGACTAGACGTGCCGCCACGGCCGGCGACTTCGCGTCGCGCAATGCAGCGGCCGGATACGTGATCAGCGGCCCCGACCGCACGGGCACGGCGAGCGCGACGCGCACCTTCTTCGAATGCAGCGCATCCGTGCGATAGACGAAGCCGACATCGGCGTTACCCGCCTCGACCGCGGCCAGCACGGCACGCACGTTGTCGAGCGGGACGCACTTGCCGCCTACCTGCGACCACAGACCCAGTTTCTGGAGATGTTCCATCGTATACGTGCCCGCCGGCACCGTCGCGGGTTCGCCGATGGCGATACGCTTCACCTCGGCCTTCGCCAGATCGGCCAAGGTCGCAACCGGCGCACCACCATCGGTCGCCGCCACGAGCACGAGCTGGTTGGCGAGGATCGTGCGCCGCGTGCCGGGTGCGAGCAGCCCAGCCTTCTCCAGCTGGTCGACGCGAAGCTCGTCGGCCGAGAAAATGACATCGGCCGGCGCGCCCTCCTTGATCTGGCGTGCGAGCGCGCCGGAGGCTCCGAAGTTGAAGCGCAGCGTGTCGCCGGTGACTTTGGTGTACGCAGGCGCGATCTCCTTGAGCGAGTCCGAGAGGCTCGCCGCGGCGAACACGGTCACCTCAGCGGCAAGCGTAGGGCCGACCAGGAGCGCGGACACGAACAGCGCGCCGAACTGTTGCAGCAATACCAAGGGTGATTTCATGGTGGGAACACTGGAGGCGTCCCTGCCGTAAGCTGGTTCCGGGCCGCCGATGGCAGGATTCCGCAGCCCCAGCTCACGCAGCGGCGGTGCGCTGCGCTCGATCGCTCCACCACCTTCCACCTCGGGATGGATTTCCTTCAGATCATCTCGCCCTCGCGCGGGCTCTGGTCGTCGCGGGCAAGGCGCACGATGTTGTCCAGCCGCTGTACCCAACCCTCGGTGTGCACGATGCGTTCAACATCCTTCCCCACCCGCGCGAACAACTCCGTGCGAGTGAGCCGACCGAGGGTCCCCGCGTCGGCGCGGATCACGTAGAGCGCGTGGTCGACCTCGAGGTTCTCGAACACCGCGAGCTCGTCGCAGAAATCGATGATGAAGTAGCCCACGAAGCCGCGCGTGCTGTGGTAGATCCGTCGTGGGGCGAGCTTGCGGATGCAGTCGAAGCGTTCCCGCATCAGTCGAAAGACCTCCGCGCCGTGTCCCGCGGACCGTTCTGCGATTCGCGCGAGGATCGCCTCGGTCGAGGCCTCGTCGAGCGGACTCCAGCCGAGGTCCTCGGAGAGGCCGGCCAACGTCCCGCCCTGGGCGCCGGCAACCGGGAGGAGGCCAACCGCGCCCACGTTCTCCTGCAGGAGATTCACGCAGCGCAGCAGTTTGTCACGAAACTCCGGTTGCGCGGGGTCGATGACCTCCTGCACTTGGAACTGCACGGTCGCCGTGGCCGTGTTGTCCGGCGCGGCAAGCAGCCGGAAACCGATCAGCGCCATGGCCGGCGGGATCAACTCCCGTTGCCAAACCTCGCGGTGAAACTTCGTGGGGTGCGTGCGCTCGCCGTTCCACGACGGCGCCTTGCCGTGCATGAGCTTGGCGTATTTCGGCAGATCCCGGCGGGCCCGCTCCTCCGGGATCGCGTTGGCGAGGCTGGTCGGGCCCACATTCGGCGAAGGCAGGAGCGACCGCATTTCCGCCGCGAGGTCCGCCCACGACGAGAGGCAGAGATGGCCATACGCACCGGCGGCGAGTTCGGCCGCGGTGATCACCTTCGTGCAACCCACGAGGTATTTCGCCCCCGGCGGCATCTGCGCAAGGGCGGCTTCGATCACCGGCGGCAACTTCCGGAACGTCTTCTTCCACGGCAACGGCGAACAGCGAGGCATCGGGCGCGATGTTCACGCAACGCCGCCGAATCGCCAGACCAGAGCTTTCAAAAACCGGTGACTGTGCCGGCAGTTGCTTCGCCCAACGGCCCTCGGGCAAACGCCGCCCGAAGACCGCCGCCGTCCGCTACGCGAGCGCGCGAGCCACCGCCGATGGCGGAAGTTCGTCGCCGGTGTCCTTCAACGCCACGCCGCTGAGGCCGCGACGGGCAGATTCGAGCAGCAGCTGTGCAAGTTTGTGCGCGGCGGCCTTCGGCTCAAAGCCCTCGGGGCGGATGTTCGAAACGCAGTTGCGATCGGCATCCGTGCAGGCGGCGCGCGGCATGAACGTGAAGTACGCACCGAGGCTGTCGGGCGAACCCAGGCCGGGACGTTCGCCCAGCAGCATGAGCGTGTGGCGCGCGCCGAGCAGCTCGCCGATTTCGTCCTGCAACTTCACCCGTCCGCACGGAGCAAGAGCGATCGGATACAGGCTCCAGCCGGCGGCGCGCAGCAGCGGAACCAGACACGTGAGCACCGCGCCGGTCTGGCGCTCGGCGGCGAGCGCCGAGAGGCCGTCGGAAACGACGATCGCCAGATCGCGCGCGCCCCAGAGCACTCTACGGGCGACGAGCGCTGCGCGGGACTCCGGCGCGAGGCGCCGACCGAGGTCGGGACGCACCAGAAACGTGCGTCGATCCGGCGCCGCGGTATCGAGGCGGACGGTTTCCATGCCGGCTCGACCGAGCGCGGCGCCAAGCGCCTCGACATGGAACTCCCTCTGCACGGCGTCGCGGGCGCGGGCATGCGATAGCCGAAAGTCCAACAGCGACTCGGTGCGCACACTCCCGCCGGCACGCCCGAGGGCGATGCGGGCGCTGGTGAATCGCGAGAGTGCCGTCCAGGTGTCGGCCCTGCACCCGGCGATGGACTCTGCGGCGGCGGGTTGGGCGTGGCGCCCGCCATCCGGAATTTCGGGCGCAGAGCCCGACCCACGAACCGAAGCCGGACCGGCGGAGGAAGAAGCTGACTCAAATGAGGGCATGGTCGAGGAGGGCGTGGTGTTCGCCGACGGGCAGGAGGCGCCGCCCGTCGGCGACGATTCGCATCTTCTCCAGCCACGCCTCGAACTCCGGCGCAGGTTTCAAGCCGAGCGCTTGGCGGAGGTAGTGGCTGTCGTGGAAGGAGGTCGACTGGTAGCCGAGCATGATGTCGTCGGCGCCCGGGATCCCCATGATGTAGTTGCAACCGGCGACGCCGAGCAGCGTGAGCAGGTTGTCCATGTCGTCCTGGTCCGCCTCGGCGTGGTTGGTGTAGCAGATGTCGCAGCCCATCGGCAGCCCGAGCAACTTCCCGCAGAAGTGGTCCTCCAACCCGGCGCGGATGATCTGTTTGCCGTCGAAGAGGTACTCGGGCCCGATGAAACCGACGACGGTGTTGACCAACAGCGGCGAGAACCGCCGCGCCACGGCGTAGGCGCGTGCCTCGCAGGTCTGCTGGTCCACGCCGTGGTGCGCGCCGGCCGAGAGCGCCGAGCCCTGGCCGGTCTCGAAGTACATCACGTTCCGCCCCACCGTCCCGCGGCCGAGGGCGAGCGCGGCGGCGTGCGCCTCGCCGAGCAGCGCGAGGTTCACGCCGAAACTCTTGTTCGCGGCCTCCGTGCCGGCGATGGACTGGAACACGAGGTCGACCGGCGCCCCGCGGCGGATTGCCTCCAGTTGCGTGGTCACATGCGCAAGCACGCACGACTGGGTCGGGATGCCGTAGCGCTGGATGACCTCGTCGATGAGCCTCAACAATGTCTCCACCGAATGAACACTGTCGCTCGCGGGGTTGATTCCGATCACCGCATCCCCGCAGCCGTACAGCAGGCCATCGACGATCGAGGCGGCGATGCCCCTGGGGTCGTCGGTCGGGTGATTGGGCTGAAGGCGGACCGAGAGCCGGCCGGCGAGGCCGAGGGTGTCGCGAAACGCGGTCACCACCCGACATTTTCTCGCGACCAGGATCAGATCCTGGTTGCTCATGATCTTGGAGACCGCCGCGACCATCTCCGGCGTGAGGCCGGGAGCGAGGGCGCGCAACGCGTGCTCGTCGGTCTCGTAGCGCAGCAGCCACTCGCGGAAACCGCCGACGGTCAGTCCCGAGACCGGCGCGAACGCCGCGGCATCGTGGGTGTCGATGATGAGCCGTGTGACCTCGTCCTCCTCGTACGGGATGAGCTGGTCCTCGAGGAACCGCGCGAGCGGCACCTCGGCGAGGCAGAGCTGTGCGGCGACGCGCTCCTCCGAGGAACCGGCGGCGAGACCGGCGAGCTCGTCGCCGGACCGGCGCGGGGTCGCCTTCGCCATGAGTTCGCGCAACGATCCGAAGTCGTAGCGAAGCCCGCCGGAGTTGAGCGACCAGATGGAGGAGTTGGGCATGGGCGGCGGAGGACCTAAGGCAGAAGGCGAAGGCAGAATGGAGAACGCGAAGGTAGGCGCCTGCTGGCGGGCGATCCGGGAGAGGCGCGGTTACTTCACCATGAACTTCTGCGGGAGCCAGAGGGCGATCTCCGGGAAGACCATGAGGAGCACGATCGTGAGGAACATCAACGCGGAGAACGGAACGATGGAGGTGTAGATGTCCTTCAGCGGGAAATCCTTCGGAGTCATCGCCTTCATCAGGAATAGATTGTATCCGAACGGCGGTGTTACGTACGCGATCTGGCAGGTGATCGTGTAGAGCACGCCGAACCAGACCAGGCTGAAGCCCAGCGAGTTCACCATCGGGATGTAGAGCGGGGCGACGATCACGAGCATGGCGGTGTCGTCGAGGAACATGCCCATCACCACGAAGGAAATCTGCATGAGGATCAGCACGTGCCAGCGGCTCAGGCCCCACTCGTTGAGGAAGACGCCCTCGATGGCCTTCACGGCGCCAAGGCCGTCGAACACCGCGCCGAACGCCAGCGCCGCCATGATGATCCACATGAACATCGCGCTGATGTTGAGCGTCTGCCGCACGGTGTTGTGCAGCACCCGCTTGGTGAGCCGCTTGCGGCCCCCCGCCACGAGCAACGCGGCCAGCGCGCCCACGGCGGAACTCTCGACCAGGCTCGTGACGCCGCAAAGGAAAAGCCCGAGCACGATGAACATGATCACGACGGGCAACAGGCCGGCGGAGAGCAGACGGAGTTTGGCGCGGAGCGGGATGTTGACCTCCTCCTCGCGGGCGAGCGGCGCGAGCTCGGGCTGGAGTCTGCACCGGACGACCACGTAGGCGAGAAACAGCGCCGCCATGAGCAGCCCGGGCAGAATGCCGGCGAGCCACAACTGGCCGACGGGTTGGCGGGCGATCATGCCGTAGAGCACGAAGACCACGCTCGGCGGCACGAGGATGCCCAGCGAGCTGCCGGCCTGGATGACGCCCGAGACCATGCGGCGGTCGTAGTTGCGTTTCAACATCTCGGGCATCGCGATGCTGCAGCCGATCGCCATGCCGGCCACGCTCAGGCCGTTCATCGCGGAGATCAGGACCATCAGGAGGATCGTGCCGATGGCCAGACCGCCGCGCAGCCGGCCGGTCCAGACGTAGAGCATGTTGTAGAGGTCGTTGGCGATGCCCGACTCCGAGAGCATGTAGCCCATGAAGACGAACATCGGCAATGTGAGCAGCGGGTACCAGTTGAGCAGCTTGATGCTGGCGTTGAAGCCCATCGCGGCCGCGCCGTCGCCCCAGAGCAGGAGCGCGGTCGCCACCGCGACAAAGCCGATCATGCCGAACACCCGCTGACCGGTGGCCATGAGGACCATCATCCCCACGAACATCACCAGCACGATCATCTCGTGACTCATCTCCACTCCTTCCCGCACGCGCCGGCGATGTCGCGGATGAGGCGCGCGATCACCTGCAACGTCATGAGCAGGATGCCCACGGCCATGATGATCTTGATCGGCGCCATCGGCGGGCCCCACGCGGTGAAGTTCTTCTGGTTGTATTCCAGCGCGTAGAGCGAGCTCGCGACCGCACCGTTGAGCAGCACGCCCAAGTAGAAGAGCACGAAGAGACCGGACAGCGCGTCGACGATGTACTGGGCGCGCGGCGACCAGCGGGCGCGGAAGACGTCCATGCGCACGTGCGCGTCGTCCTGGAAGGTGAAGCCGCCGCCAAGCAGGTAGTAGGCGGCCATCGTGAACTGCGCCATCTCCATGACCCAGATCGCGGGCGATTTGAAGACGACGTTGGAGACCATCGCGTAGGTCAGCACCGCCATCATGAAGAAGAGCAGGTACATCGCGAAGAGGCCGACGGCGCGGTTGGTCGTGTCGACCGTGCGCACGTAGCCGCGCAGAAACCCGCCCACTCCGATGGCGAGCCGGTCATAGGCCTCGTACGTGGTGAGAAGTCCCCCACCCGACTGGCCCGCCGAACCCGCGTAGGCGGGCTCAAGCGCGGCGCCGAAGAGCGGCGTCGCGGCGCTGGAGTAGTCCCGCTCGCGGCGGGTTCGGGCGGAGAAGTCGTCGGCGGACATGTGGTGGTCCTCGGAACGGAGTTGCGGAAATGCGCAGCCTGGGCAGGACGAAGGCGGCCTGCGAAGGGGTGCGGGCGGAAAGGTGCGAGCCCGGCGGTCGCAGCGCCGAACTCACGCGGGACAGGTGGGCTCAGCCGCGGTACGGGCGGCCGGCCTTCTGCATGAGCTCGTTGTAGTCCTTGAAGATCTGCACGACCTTCGCGGCGCGCGGGCTGGTCTTGGCGATCTCGTCCCAGAATTTCACGGCTTCGCTCTCGACCGTACTCCACTCCTCGTCGGGGATGGAGGTGAGCTTGAGCTTCGGGCCGGTCACGCGGAGCTTGGCCTCGCCGCCCCAGTACCAGTACTGGCGATAGTAGTGCGAGCTGTCCATGCACAGCTTGAAGAGCGTCTTGAGGTGGTCGGGCACCTTCTCCCAGGACTTCGTATTCGCGAAGTAGGAGCCACACCAGGCGCCGGCGATGTTGTTCGTGAGGAAATAGTTCGTCACGTCGGCCCAGCCCACGGTGTAGTCCTCGGTGATGCCGGACCAGGCCACGCCGTCGAGCTCGCCGGTGCGCAGCGCCATCTCGCAGTCCTCGTACGGGAGCGTGACCGGGACGACGCCGAAGCGGGAGAGGAAGCGGCCGGCGGTCGGGAAGGTGTAGACCTTTTTGCCCTTGAGGTCGGCGAGCTTGTTGATCGGCGCCTTCGTGGCGAAGTGGCAGGGATCCCAGGCCCCGGCGCTGAGCCAGGTCACACCCTTGATCTCGTCGTAGGACTCCTCCCAGATCTTATCGAGGCCGAACTGGTAGAAGAGCGTGGGAACATCGAGACTGTAGCGCGTCGCGAAGGGGAAGTAGCCGCCGAAGACCGCCACGTCGGCCGGCGACGCGATCGAGTCGTCGTCGCTCTGCACGGCGTCGACGGTGCCCGCCTGCATGGCGCGGAACAGCTCGCTCGTGGGAACGAGCTGGTCGGCGCAATACAGCTCGATCACCATCTCGCCGTTGGCGGCCTTGTTGAAGGCGTCGATCGAGGGCTTGATGACGTGTTCGGCCAGCGCGGGCCCTGCGTAGGTCTGCAAGCGCCACTTGATGGGGGCTTTCTTCGAACCGATCACATAGGGGGCGGCGATGGCCGCGGTGGCGCCAATGCAGGCCTTCTTGAGAAACTCGCGTTTGTTCATGGGAGGAGCAGGAAGTTGCGTGGTGAGGTGGGTACGTGCGGAACCGTCTAGCAGAGCCGATGCCAGCACCGCCACGGCCGCGCGTGCCGTCACAGAGACGTCGTCGCCCCACCCCGTGCCTGTCCGAACTTGCACAGCGGACCGCGCTTTCCCGGAAACCGACGGAAATGTAGCGAAATTTCACCCACCCGGGGACGCCGCGCGCTCACGGGTGCGCAGATTCCACCACTGCTTTGCTGGTGACGCCCCTGCCCCGCACGCCACAATCGGTCCCATGAATCTTTCGCATCGATACACCGTCCCGTTTCTCCTTCTCGCCGCCGGTTTCGCCGGCGCGCTGCCGTCGGCCGCGCGGGACAGGGCCGAGGCAGCGTACACCGCCGCCGTGCGCACCACCCCGCTGTTGCGCACCACGACTGATGTCGCCGGCACGCCCATCGTGTACCCGGCGAGAGGGGCAGCCGAAGTCACCGGCGTGCTCGTCGAGCTCCCCACCGGCGCCGAGACCGGCTGGCACAAACACACCGTGCCGTGCTTCGCCTACATCCTCGGCGGCGAGATCGCCGTCGCACAACGCGACGGTCCCACGCGCACTTTCCGCGCCGGCGACGCCTTTGCCGAGCTCATCGGCATCGAGCACAACGGGCGCACCATCGGGACCGGGCCGGTGCGGCTGGTCTTCTTCGCCGCCGGCGTGCAGGGCGAGCCCTTCACGGTGAAGGACGCGCCGGGGCCCGCCTCGACCCCATGATCTGGTGACGACTCGAACCTCGCGGACTGCTTCGCCCCCCGCAGCGGACTCCGCCGCCAGCGTGGCGTCACCGGCCCCGACTCCGTCCCCACTCCAGCAGCCAAGCCATGGGGTGGCGCCGCGGCCGTCCCTCACGCCATCGTCATGCCGCCGCGTTTCGCCTCGAGGGCGGCGGCGACCGGGTCGGCCTTGAAGCGCTCGGGGTCGATCCCGTACTTCTTCACCCGCAGGCCCATGATGCGCTCGGTCAGGCCGAGCTGACGCCCCGCCTTGGCCATGATGCCACGATGCGTCTTGAGCGCCTCGGCGATCATCTCCCGCTCCACCGCCTCCACCGCCTGCTCGAGTGTGCCGCGCGGCACGGTGCCCGACGCCTCGCCGGTCTGCAACGTGGGCGGCAAATGGAAGCCGTGGATCACGCCGTCCTGGGATAGCAGCACCGCCCGCTCGATGGTGTTCTCGAGTTCGCGCACGTTCCCCGGCCAGTGGTAGGCCATGAGCATGTCGATCGCGGGCGTGGAGATGCGGACGATGTTCTTCCCGTTCTGCTGCGCGTACTTCTCCAGGAAATGGTCGGCGAGCTCGAGGATATCGCTGCGGCGGTCCCGCAGTGGCGGCACGTAGATCGGGAAGACGTTGATGCGGTAATAGAGATCCAGCCGGAAGCGCCCCTCCTCGATCATCTTCTCGAGATTGCGGTTGGTGGCGGTGACGACGCGCACATCCACGCGGATCGTCTGTGTGCCGCCGACGCGCTCAAGCGTCCCCTCCTGCAGCACGCGCAGCAGCTTCGCCTGCGTCGCCGCGGAGATCTCGCCGATCTCATCGAGGAAGATCGTGCCGCCGTCGGCGAGTTCGAAGCGGCCCTTGCGCAACGCGAGCGCGCCGGTGAACGCGCCCTTCTCGTGGCCGAAGAGCTCGCTCTCGATGATGCTCTCGGGCAACGCCGCGCAGTTCACCCGCACGAACGGTTTCTTGCGCCGACCGCTGCCGGTCCAGATCGCGTGCGCGATCCGCTCCTTGCCCACCCCGGTCTCGCCGCGGATGAGCACGGTCGTCTTCGAGTCGGCAACCTGGTCGATGTGGAAATAGACCATGCGCATCGACGATGAATGGCCGGTCATGCCCTCCGGGACGAAGCTGCGCGCGATCTGCTGCTGCAGTCGCGTGTTTTCCTCGCGCAACGTGTCGATCCGCTCCTTGGCCATCTGCCGGAAACGCACCGCCAGGCCCACCTGTCCCGCCACGAGCACCAGGAAACGCGCGTCGACCGTGAGCACGAGTTCGGTCGTTGCCGCGCGGGTGAACGACAGGGTGCCCAGCACCTCGTTGCCGTGGCGGATCGGCACCGCGATCAGGCTCTCGCCCTGCGCCAGCGCCTCCGCGAACAACCGCTGCTCGAGCGCGCTCCACTCGTCGCCGGGGACCTGCTTGAGATCGGGCAGCACCAGTGGTTCACCGATCGTCGCCACCCGACCGAGAAACCCCTCGCCCAGTTTCTCGCGCAGCGATTGGTCGCGATGGTCCGCATGCGGGCGGTCCTGCATTTCCTCGACCATGAGCTCCGCGCTCTCGCGGTTCACGATCGTGAGCAATCCGCGCCGTAGGCCGGTTGTCTCCGCGAGTTTGCGAAAAAGCGGCTGGACCGCATCGCGCAGCTCCAATCCTTGCGCCAGCGTGGCCGAAACGTCGTGCAGCAGCCGGAACTCCTGCAGGACGCGACAGCCCGAGGCGATATCCCGAGGCAGATCGGCCGAGGTGGTGCCGGGGCGTTCGGAACAGGAGTCGCACGTGGTCATTCCATCGCGCGCTGAGCAGGCGGAATGCCATGGCCCGAGCCGCTCCCGCCCGCGCCTGCCACCATTGTCCCGCCCCCGCTTGCCGCGGTCTCCGGGCACAAAAAAGCCCCCGGAAACCGGAGGGTTCATCGAGGTGGTGGACAATACAGGACTCGAACCTGTGACCCCTTCCATGTCAAGGAAGTGCTCTAACCAACTGAGCTAATTGTCCGGCCAAAACTGAGTGGGCGAGGACAGTAATCCGCCCCGGCCTCCGCAAGCATTTTTTCGCAAATCTCCACGCGGGCGTCAGGCGGCGGCCTCGCCCTGCAGCCGGGCGAAGACCATCTTGCCGCCGGCCGACGGCAACACGCTGACCACCTCGACGGTGACCTTCCGGCCGATGGAGGCGCGGGCATCCGCGACCACCACCATCGAGCCGTCCTCAAGGTAGCCGATCGCCTGCCCCTCCTCGCGACCGGACTTCACCAGGTCGACCTCGATCGTCTCGCCGAGCGTAAGCTCCGGCCGGACCGCCTTCGCGAGCGCGTGGAGGTTGAGCCACTGCACCCCATGGAACTCCGCCATGCGGGCAAGATTGTAGTCGGTCGTGAGCAGCTTCGCCTTCATCGACTGCGCGAGGAAGACGAGCTTCGACTCGAGCTCCTGCCGGTTGGCGACCTCGCTCTCATGGATGCGCAGGTCGAGATTCTTGATCTGGCGCAGGGCATTCAGCGTATCGAGACCACGGCGACCACGGGCCTTGCGGGCGGGGTCGGGCGAGTCGGCGATGCGCTGGAGGTCGTTCAGGATGAAACGCGGAATGATCAACGCGGCGCTGATGAAGTGCGTGTCGCAGATCTTGGCGATGCGGCCGTCGATGAGCGCACTGGAGTCGACGATCACCAGCGGGACGTCGACCTCGTGCGGCACGAAGCGCACGTATGGGATGACGAAGTTGAACTCGTCCTTGCCGCGCAGCGCGATCACCGCGCCGAGGTACATGCAGACGACGAACAGGATCAGCCGCGCGGTGTAGAGCGTCGCCGGATCGCCCCAGACGAACAGCGGCGAGGAGCCGATCAACCACGAGACCAGGGCTCCAATCGCGAGGCCGAACGTCATGGCCGAGAGTCCACGCAGCGAGAAGCCGCGGAGCTGGATGTCCACCAGGACCACCAACGAGCCGATGAGCAGCCCGATAAGCAACGAGAGCCACCACCACTGGTTCCAGTCCTTCACCACCGCGGCGGCCACCAGACTCCCCGCCGCGCAGAGCAGCACGAAGAAGATGCGGATGATGAGGATGGCTCGGTTCTGGCCCATGGACGGCGGGGGAGATTCAGCGGAAAAACAGGAAGAGCAGGAACGGCAGGATGATGCCCACCGCCATGCATGCATAGAGGATCCGCACCGTGCGTCGTGCGTCGGCCCGTTCGTCCGGCGGCGTCTCCATGGGATGGGAGTAAGGAGATCGCCCGGTTGATGGCAACACCGCCGCCACCGCGCCGGGGTGTTTTCCCGACGATCGCCGTCGTGCGGGACTCGGCGCATGCCGGCCGCATCGAGTAGCCGGGGAGGATTGACCTCCCCAGCTCTCACACCACCGGACGTGCGGTTCACGCATCCGGCGGTTCCTAAACGGATCGTCTGGCCTGGGCGGCCTGAAGCAGTTCGAGCAGACTGATGAGCCCCATCGTCGCAAACGCCTTCGCGGGCAAGGCGGCGTGCAGGTGCGAGGCTCCACTGTTGAACCACGCGCCGTGGCCGTTGCCGGCGCTGGCGCGTGCCCGGGCCTCCTCCAGTCCCAACGCCCGCAGGCGGCAGTATCGGGTTCCCGGTTTCTTCCACTGGCGCCAGAGGATGGCGCGCAAATGGCGCCGCACCCAGCCGTCCAGTTCCTCGGCGAAGCCTTTGGTTTCGCTGAGGCGGAAGTAGTTCATCCAGCCGCGC
>JAEZSJ010000054.1 GCA_023443985.1 Verrucomicrobiota bacterium
CCACTCCCCGTAAACCCGGTCTCGGCACGCTCGCACTCCATGCCGGCCAAGTCCCCGATCCTGTCACCGGCTCGCGCGCCGTGCCGCTCCACCAGACGACCAGCTACGTCTTCCGCGATGCCGAGCATGCCGCGAACCTCTTCGCGCTGAAGGAACTCGGGAACATCTACACGCGCCTGATGAACCCGACGACCGACGTCTTCGAGAAGCGCCTCGCCGCGCTCGAGGGCGGCAGTGGCGCGCTCGCGCACAGCTCCGGTCAGGCGGCGATCACCGACGCCATCCTCAACATCGCCGGCGCGGGGGACCACATCGTCTCCGTCGCGCAGCTCTACGGCGGCACCTACAACCTCTTCCAGTACACGCTCCGCAAGCTCGGCATCGAGGTGACGTTCGTCGACGGCGAGGACCCGGAGAACTTCCGCAAGGCGCTTCGCCCGAACACCAAGGCATTCTACGGCGAGGGCCTCGGCAATCCGCGGCTCAACATCTTCCCGTTCGCCGAGGTCGCCGCCATCGCGCGCGAGGCCGGCATTCCGGTGATCGTCGACAACACCTGCCTCTCGCCGATCCTGAACCGCCCGATCGAGTGGGGCTGCAATGTCGTCGTGCATTCGGCGACCAAGTACATCGGCGGCCACGGCACCTCGCTCGGCGGCATGGTCGTCGACGGCGGCAACTTCGACTGGGGCAACGGCAAGTTCCCCGGCCTCAGCCAGCCCGACCCGAGCTACCACGGCATCGTGCACTGGGACGCCTTCAAGGCCTTCCCGCCCGCCGGCGGGGCGAACATCGCCTACATCATGAAGATGCGACTGCAGCTCCTGCGCGACGTGGGCGCGTGCATCAGCCCGTTCAACTCGTTCCTGATGCTCCAGGGTTTGGAGACGCTGCACCTGCGCATGGAGCGCACCTGCGCCAACGCGCTCAAGGTCGCCCAGTTCCTCGAGGCCCACGACCGCGTGGCCTGGGTGAACTATCCCGGCCTGCCGGGCAGCCCGGCGCATGCGCTCGCCAAGAAGTACCTCTCCGGCGGCTTCGGCGGCCTGCTCGGCTTCGGTGTGAAGGGCGGCTACGAGGCCGGCCTCGCGTTCATCGGCCGGCTCAAGCTCCTCAGCCACGTCGCCAACATCGGCGACGCCAAGTCGCTCGCGATCCACCCGGCCAGCACCACACACTCGCAGCTCTCGCCGGCCGAGTTGACCGCGTCCGGCGTCACGCCCGACTTCATCCGCCTCTCGATCGGCATCGAGGACATCGATGACATCCTCGCCGACATCGCGCAGGCGCTCGAGGCGAAGTAGGGCGACCGCTCGAGAAGCGACCCGCGAGAGCCGCTTCTTCAGCCCTCGCCGCCGTGGAGCGGCTCTCCAGCGCAGCTTTCGCCGCCCCGGAGCGCCGCTCGCGCGAGCGGTGCCACCGGGAAGGCGACCGTCCGACCCCACGCGCCCGGCTTCTGCGCCTGATCGCGTGCGTTAGCGTTTCGCATTCCCGCGCGCGCCACCGCCTTTCCATTCGCCCTCGGTGCCCCAGGGCCGCATCCTCCGCCGCGTTCCCGCCCCTGCCCATGCCCCCGAACCACCACCGCCTCTCCGTGGCCGATCTCGCGCGCATGATCGACCACTCGCTCCTGCATCCGACCCTGACCGATTCCCAGTTGCTCGCCGGCTTCGCGGTGGCGCGGCGCTGCGGTTGTGCCACTGCCTGCGTGAAGCCCTACGCCGTGCCGATGGCCGTCGAGTCGCTGCTCGGATCCGCGGTCGGAGTCTGCGCCGTGGCCGGCTTTCCCCATGGCAACAGCCACACCGCGCTCAAGGTCACGGAGACCGACCGTGCCATCGCCGAGGGCGCCACGGAGGTCGATGTCGTTGTCAACATCGGCAAGGTTCTTGCCGGTGATTGGGATTTCGTGACGGATGAACTCCGCGAGGTGAACGAGATCTGTCTCGCCCGCTGTGCGGTGCTCAAGGTCATCTTCGAGAACGACTACCTGCAGGAGTCGCACATCGTCCGCCTCTGCGAGATCTGCACCGAGCTCGGCGTGGCGTTCGTCAAGACCTCGACCGGCTACGGTTTCGTGAGACAGCCCGACGGCGCCTTCAGCTACCGCGGCGCCACCGACGAGCATCTCCGATTGATGCGGCGCCATTGCGGCTCGCACGTCCGCATCAAGGCCGCGGGTGGTGTTCGCACGCTCGACGACGTGTTACGCGTGCGGGTGCTTGGGGCTAGTCGTATCGGAGCTACGGCGACCGAAGCGATCCTGCTCGAGGCGGTCAAACGCGGCCTGCCCGGCCCCGTGCCCGCAGGTTTGGTGGCCGCGGCGGCGTCCGCGTAGGGTCGGACCTTGCGTCCGGACCGCCCCCGCGCCGCCCGCGGCAGCGGAAGACCGCGCCCCGGTTGCCGAATACAGAGCGCCCGGCATTCTAGCCGCATGGCGACCTACCCCAATGCTCCCGACCAACCTCCGCAGCGGCGCACCTCCCACCTGCGGACGGGGCGGGTTTCGTTGCCCGGCTGTCGATACTTTGTGACCGCAGTGACACAGGACCGTAAGCCAGCCTTCAGTGACTCCGCAACGGCACAGCACCTGTGCGGTACCTTCAACCAGTTGCATGCCGCAGGAGACTTCGTGCTGCTGGCGGCCACCATCATGCCCGATCATGTGCATCTCCTCTTTGAACTGGGTGCGCGCCTGTCGGTGGGTCGCGTCTGCGCCAAATTCAAGTCGCTGGGCCGGCATCTCGGAAGGGACTCCTGGCATTGGCAACAGGATCAGTTCGAACACCGACTGCGCCCCAATGAGGACCTTGAATGCTTCGGTTTCTAAATCTTTATGAACCCATACCGCGCCGGTCTGCTATCCCTAGACCGGGTCTGGCCATGGTGGCTGTGTCCCACGCCGGAGCGGTTCGTTTTTTTGCATCGGGTTCGTTCAACTGGTGCGCCTCAACCGGAATGGCTCGGTCTTTGCGAACAGTTGTCAGCAAACCTCGCCGTCGGTGAATAGGTCCGCCCCTGCGCAGGGTCGGACCTCGTGTCCGGATCGTCCCCGCACCGCCCGCGGCACCTCCTCGCCTGCACCAATCTACCCTCGCCCGCATCCACGTCCCTGCGGTCCGCCGACGAGCGGCGACCCTACCGCAAGCGCCCCTCTCGCGTCCGCCATCCACGCTTGCGCGTAGGGTCGGACCTTGCGTCCGGACCGCCTCCGCGCCGCCCGCGGCCTTCTCGTCGATCGTGGAGCCGCTCGCGAGCGCAGCCGTCCGCCCCCCCGCGGCTTCTGCATCAATCCCCCGAACCGCGCGCCCTCCCGGGCATAGCGCAGCCAAACGCGGCTTGCCCGCACCCGCGTGCTCGGGCTTCGTTGACGCTTTCCCGAGGCTCCTTCGCCGCAGTCGCCCCCGCGTACTTCGGCCGGCCCGGTTCTCCTCCCTCGAGTCCCTCGTCTCCTTCTTCCCATGCAATACGGCCACTTCGACGACGCTGCCCGCGAGTACGTGATCACGCGCCCGGACACCCCCCGCGCCTGGTCCAACTACCTCGGTTCCCGCCGCTACGGCGCGATCATCACCAACAACGCCGGCGGCTACAGCTTCACCCGCTCGCCCGCGTCGGGCCGTTTCCTCCGCCACCGCTACAACGCCGTGCCGATGGACCTGCCCGGCCGCCAGTTCTACCTGCGCGACGCCGCCAGCGGCGACTTCTGGTCCGCCGCCTGGCAGCCCGTGGGCAAGCCGCTCGACCAGTACAAGACCTCCACGCGCTTCGGCCCGGGCTACGCCGTGATCGAGAGCGAGTACTCCGGCATCATCTCCCAGGCCACCTACTTCGTGCCGCTGGACCAGGATTTCGAATACTGGCATCTGCGCGTCACCAACAATTCCGGCAGGGCCCGCAAGCTCTCCGTGTTCTCCTTCTGCGAGTTCACCAACGAGTGGAACCTCACGCAGGACACCTTCAACCTCCAGTACACCCAGTATATCGCCGAGGCCGTCTGTCAGGATGGCATCATCGCCGCCTCCTCCTGCAAACGCCTGCCCGAGGATCCGGCCAACTTCGCCAACAACGACCAGTCCCGCTGGTGGTGGATGACGCAGGTCGGCGGCACGCTCGCCGGCTTCGACTGCGACCGGGAGAAGTTCCTCGGCGTCTACCGCAGCTACGACAAGCCCGAGGCCGTCGAGCGCGGCCGGCTGGGCAACAGCGAGCAGTTCGCCGACAACGGCTGCGGCGCGCTCCAGAGCGACCTCACCCTCGGCGCCGGCGAGACCGCCGACATCATCGTCCTCCTCGGCATCGGCAAGGTCGCCGTCGCCAAGAAGACCCGCGCGAAGTTCGCCAATGTCGCCGCCGTCGAGCGCGAGCTGGCGAAGCTCAAGAAGCACTGGCACGGACTTCTAGACACGATGCAGGTGCAGACGCCCGACGCCGACTTCGACCACATGGTCAATGTCTGGGGCGCCTACAACGCCCTCATGACCTTCGAGTGGTCGCGTTCCTGCTCGCTCGTCTACACCGGCGACCAGCGCGACGGTTTCGGCTTCCGCGACACCGTGCAGGATTTCCTCGGCGTCACCGGCATGATTCCCGAGCTCGTGCGCGAGCGCATGATCCTGATGCTCTCCGCGCAGGACTCCACTGGAGGTGCGCAGCCCGAGGTGCGCCCGTGGTCGCATGTGCCCGGCAAGATGAAGCCGACGCCGGCCTCGCACTACCGCAGCGACGACTGCCTCTGGTTCTTCAACTCCGTGCCCACCTACGTCGCCGAGACCGGCGACCTGAAGTTCTACGACCTCGTCGTCCCCTACGCCGACAAGGGCAAGGCCACCGTCTTCGGCCACCTGCGCCGCGCTCTCGAGTTCAACCTCGAGCGCACCGGCAAACACGGCCTCCCCTGCGGCCTGCTCGCCGACTGGAACGATTGCCTCAAGCTCGGCTACAAGGGCGAGAGCGTCTTCGTGACCTTCCAGGTCCGCATGGGTCTCGAGATCTACGCCGACATCGCCGATACGCTCAACCGCCCGAAGG
>JAEZSJ010000113.1 GCA_023443985.1 Verrucomicrobiota bacterium
CCGCGGGGGACGGCTCCGCCGCTGCCGCGCCGACGAGGGCCGCGGCGAGCAGCCAAGGCAGCAGGCGGAACGCGGGGCGGCGGGGGGCGCGGGGCGACATCACTTGCGGTTGAGCTGTTTGGCCCCGATGTCGCGGCGGCAATACTTGGAGACGAAGCCGATCTGGTCGCAGAGCGAGTAGGCGCGGCTGGCGGCCTGCCGCAGCGTGGGTGCGAGGGCCGTCACCCCGAGCACGCGACCGCCGTTGGTGACGATTTGGCGGTTGCTGGTGCCGCTGGTGCCCGCGTGGAAGATGTATTCGCCGGATCCGGTGACGCGCGGGAGGGTGATCGCGTCGCCCTTCGGGTACTTGTCGGGATAGCCTTGGGCGGCGAGCACCACGCACAGCGCGTAGTCGGACTTGATCTCGAGCTTGAGGTGGTGGAGCCGGTTGCTGGCGGCGGCCCAGAGGAGTTCGACGGGGTCGGTGGCGAGGCGGGGGAGCAGCACCTGGGTCTCGGGGTCGCCGAAACGGGTGTTGAACTCGAGCACCTGCGGGCCCGCCTTCGTCAGCATGATCCCGATGTAGAGCGTGCCGCGGAAATCGATACCCTCGGCGGCGATCGCCTCGACGCTCGGCCGGCAGATCGTGCGGTCGATCTCGGCGAGCATCTCTTCGGTCACCACCTCGGCGGGGGAGTAGGCGCCCATGCCGCCGGTGTTCGGGCCGGTGTCGCCCTCGCCCACGCGTTTGTGGTCCTGGCTGGTGGGCAGCACCACGTAGTCGCGGCCCGAGACGACGAGATGGATCGATGTCTCCTCGCCATGGAGACAGTCCTCGATGAGGATGCGTTTGCCGCTGGCGCCGAACGCGCCGCCCTCGAGCATCATGCGTACGGCGGCCTCGGCCTCGGCGCGGTCCGGAGTGACGACCACGCCCTTGCCCGCGGCGAGCCCGTCGGCCTTGATCACATACGGGGCCTTGCGCGTCTTCAGGTAGGCGAGCGCGGGGGCGACCTCGGTGAAGAACTGCGCCGGCGCGGTGGGGATCCTGTATTTGAGGAGGAGCTCCTTGCTGAAGACCTTGCTGGCCTCGAGGCGGGCGCCGTCGGCCTTCGGACCGTAGGCGGGGATGCCCGCGGCGACGAGGGCGTCGACGAGGCCGAGGCTCAACGGCACCTCGGGGCCCACGATGACGAACTCCACCCGCTCCTTCTTGGCGAGGGCGACCAGCCCGGGGACATCCTCCACCGGGGTCGGAAAGCATTTCACGTCGCGGGCGATGCCGCCGTTGCCGGGGGCGGCCAGCACGCGCGGGCGTGACGGGCTCTTGAGGCAGGCGGTGACAATGGCGTGTTCACGGCCGCCGGAACCGACGACGAGGATGGAGTGAGGAAGCGGGAGCGACATGGGAGAAGCGGGGATCAGAGCAGAGGACGGGGCGGAAGCTCAAGCGCGGCGATGGCGGCCATGATGCGCTCGGAGGCGATCTGGTAGCGGTGTTTGCCGGCGGCGGGGTCGTCGTAGTCCTCCGGAGGGAGGGGGCGGCCGATGACGTACGAGACCGGGTGCCGGGTCGGCACCTTCGCGTCGCGGCCGAAGGCCTCGAAAGATCCGAAGATGCGGGCGGGCACGACGGGCACCCGGGTCTTGCAGGCGATCATGCCGACGCCGGCCTTCGCCGGTTGCAGCCGGCCGTCGAGGGAGCGGGTGCCCTCGGGGAACACGATCACGACACCGCCCTTCTCGAGGGCGGCGATCGTGCGTTTCATCGCGCCGACATCCGCCCCGTCGCGGTCGACGGGGATGGTTTCCACGGCATCGAGCCACCAGGCGGGCAGACCGGGCTTCCATAGCGTCTTGCGCGCGAAGAAGTGGATCTGGTGCGAGAGCTGGCTGCCGAGCAGCGGCGGATCGAGGTGGCTGCAGTGGTTCGACGCCATCAGGAACGGCCCGTGGCGGGGAACATTGTCGAGCCCGACGACCTCACCGCGGAACGCCATGTCGGCGACCGTGCGGATCAGACCGTGGCAGAACCAGTAGAGGGCGTTCATGGCTGGACGGGCGGGAGCCGCGGCGCGATGCGTGCGGCGAGCTCGTCCACCACTTGCGGGAGCGTGAGGTGGGTCGAGTCGATCGGGGTGGCGCCCGCCGGGCAGGCGAAAGGCGCGGTCTTGCGGGCGGCGTCGAGCCGGTCGCGCTCGAGGATCGAGTCCGTTTGGCCCTCGGCGGCCCGGCGGCGGGCGCGTTCGACCGGGTCGGCGTGCAGAAAGAAGCGGAACTCGGCGTCGGGGAAGATCACCGAGCCGATGTCGCGTCCCTCCATGACCAGCCCGCGGAACCGTTGCGCGCGGGCCACCTGGACCTGGCTGCGCTGGTACTCGAGCAGAAAGCGGCGCACCGCCGGGATCGCCGCGACCCGGGACACCTGGGCGTTCACCCGCGCGCCGCGGATTTCGTCGCCCGGCACCTGCCCGGCGATCTCGATCTGGGCGCTGCGGCCGAGCACGCGCGTGCCGAGCGGAAACGAGGCGAGGGCGGCGACGACCGCCGGCTCGTCGTCGGGCGACACGCCGCGTTCGAGAAGCTGGTGGGTGACGAAGCGGTAGTGCGACCCTGTATCCACATGTAGGAGGTTGAAACGCTCGCTCAACGCCCGTGAGGTGGACGATTTTCCGGAGGCGGCGCCGCCGTCGATGGCGACGATGATGAACGGGGTGGCGGGGCTCATGGGGTGGGGGGTAACTGCGCGCGCAGGTCGGCGAGCACGGCGAAGAAGTCCGGAAACGTCTTCGCGCAGCAGGCCGGGTCCTGGATGGTGAGCCAAGGCTCGCGGTCGCCGCGGAGGTCCCGGCAGCCGAGCACGCCGAAGCTCATCGCAAACCGATGGTCGCGGTACGTCCGGATCTCGGCGGGGCGCAGCGGCCGCGGGTGGATCACCAGCGTGTCCTCCGTCTCGACGACCTCCTGCCCGAGCCGCCGAAGTTCCGTCGCCATCCCGGCGACGCGGTCGGTCTCCTGTTTGCGCGTGTGGGCGAGGCCGCGGAGGGTCGTGGGACCGTCGAGCAGCGGCGCGAGCGCCGCCAACGTGAGGAAAGTGTCGGAGAACGTGTTGAAGTCGGCGTCGACCCCGCGCGGTTTCACTCCGGCGGGCAGGCTGCTGACGAGCGCGTCGCCCTCCCGGCGAAACTCCAGCCCGACGCGGGCGAGCACGTCGACGAACGCGAGGTCGCCCTGGAGGCTCGCGCCCTTCGCGGGCAGGCCGGCCAGCCGCACGCTGCCGCCGGTGGCGAGCGGCAGGGCGAGGAAATAGGAGGCCGCGGTGGCGTCGGGCTCGATCGGGTAGACGGCCGGGCCGGTGTATTGGGCTCCCCACGGCACGGCGAACTCGGTGGCGGGCCGGGCGGCGAGTGTGGCGGTGGGTTGGCCGAACTGCGCCATCTGTCGCAACGTCATCGCGACGAAGGGCCAGCGCACGTCGCCCACGAGGCGGATGTGCAGGGGGGCGGAGGCGAGCGGCGCGACCATGAGCAGCGCCGACAGCATCTGGCTGCTCTCGCGGGCGTCGATCTCGACGGTGCCGCCCCGCAGCCCCGAGGCGTGCAGTTCGAAGGGGAAACAGCCGGGCGTGCCGAGGAAATCGAAGCGCGCGCCGAGCTGCGTGAGCGCGCCCGTCAGGCCGCCCATGGGGCGGCGCCGCATCGCGTCGACACCATCGAAGTGATACGTGCCGCGGCCGGCGGCGGCGCAGAGCGCGGTGAGGAAACGGGCCGCGGTGCCGGCGTTGCCGACCGCGAGCGCGGCCTCGGAGTCCGGCAGCCGTCCGCCCGCCCCGTGCACCCGGAAACGGTGCGCGCCGGCGTCGGCCTCGACGGCGATGCCCAGCTCGCGCAGCGCCCGGGTCATGATCTCGGTGTCCTCGCTGAAGAGCGCGCCGCCGAGCTCGACGGTCTGACCGGAGAGCGCGGCGAGCAGGAGGGCACGGTTGGTGAGGCTCTTCGAGCCAGGCAGGGTGACGGCGCCCGCGGCCGGCCGGGAGAATGGCGTGATGGGCAGAAGGTCGGGCAGGGGAGGCGTCATGATGTCGGCCGGAGGCGATCGCGCCAAACCTTGCCGCGCTCAAGGAGCGCGAGGAGTTCGAGGTCGTTGTGGTTGGCGAGGGCCGCGTGGAGCGCCTGCAGTTCGTCCTGATAGGCGCGCAGCGCGCGGAGGACTTCATCCCGGTTCTCCGCGAGGATGCCGCGCCACAGCCGGGGATCGCCGGAGGCGACCCGGGTCGTGTCGCGCAGACCGGGGCCGGCGAGATTGCGCCAGTCGGCGTGTCTGCCGGAGAGCAGGCTGCACAGGCAGGCCGCCGCGAGGTGCGGCAGATGCGAAACGTGGGCGACGATCTCGTCGTGTCGGTCGGGGTGCATCGTCACCACCTCGCATCCGAGCGCGCGCCAGAAACGAACGAGCGTCTCGACGGCGGGGGCGGGAGTCTGGTCGAACGGCGTGACGAAACAGGCGCGCCCCTGGAACAGCTCCGCCGAGCCCGCCTCATGTCCGCATTTCTCGGAACCGGCCATGGGGTGGGAGCCGACGAACAGCGGTCCGGCGGCGGCATCGTACGCGGCCGCCGCGCGGCGGCAGAGGTCGCCCTTCACGCTGCCCACATCGGTCACGAGCGCGGTGGCGCGGAGGTGCGGGCGAATGGCCGTGGCCAGGGCGGGAATCGTCTCCACCGGGGCGCAGATCACGACGAGCGACGCCTCGCGGGCGGCGTCCTCGGGCGTGGCGCACACCTCGTCGCACCACGGCGCGGATTCGAGCTGGATGCGCACCTCGGGCCGGCGCGCCCACGCGGCGATGCGACGGGCGGCACCGTATCGGCGGGCGGCCATTGCGACCGACGCCCCCAGCAGACCGGGAGCGAGGATGGTGAGCTGATCGAGCACAGGCGCCGAGAAAATGGGGCGGGCGGGCAATGTCCAGCCATTCACCGGGGCCGAAGGTGTGCGCAAGAGCTCGGCACGCGTCGCCGCGTCGGGCCGGTCGCGGTTTCCGGGGGACGGCGAGGCTCGGCGACCCTTGCCATTTCCGGCGGCGGCCACTTTTCTCGCGGCGAAATGGCTCCCCACAATCGTCGTCCCCGCAACTCGTCCCGTCCCAGCCTCCTGCCCTGGCTCGGCGTGGGCGGAGCGGTGTTGTTGGTGGTGGGCGGCGTGTTCTTCTGGGGGTTCCTGCGCCAGGAGCGCTCGGTCGCGCTGACGCGGGAGGATGACCCGGCCATGCAGCGACTGCGCGCGGAGAGCCTGGAGATCGAGCGGGAGTTCTCCCGGATCCGCGATCTCGGCGTGCCGACGGAGGCGGACCTGCAGCGGCTCCAGCGCGCCGTCGAGGCGCAGCGGGAGTGGATGAGTGCGACCGGCAACATCGATCCGGCGCAGAGCCGGCGCCTGACGGATCTCGAGAATCTGTATGCCTCCGCGTGGGTGCGGGCGACCGCCGCGCGGAGCGCGGCCGACGAGGCGGCGGGGCGGGCGCTGCTCAAGGAGGGCGATCCGGTCGGCGGGGTGGCCAAGCTGCGAGAGGCCCTCGAACGACAACGCCTGCTCAATCAGCGGCAGGGGCCCGGCACGGGGCGCGATCTGGCGCGCGAAACGGAGCTCGCCCAAGAGATCGCCCGCCTCGACGCCGCGCCGCTCGCGGCCGAACTGGCCGGCCTCACGGCCGAGGCGCACCGGTTGCGCGACGCGGAGCAACCGGCGAAGGCGCTGGCTGCCTACCATCGGGCGCACGACCTGCAGCTGCGGCTCAACCGCGAGTTCGGCCGGACGCCGTTCGCCAGCCTCGCGAACTTGGAGGAGCTGGAGGTGGAGATCGCGACGCTCGATTCGCTGGGTCTGCGCGCCGAGGCGCTGGATTGCGCGGCGCAGGCGGTGGAGGCGCAGGGCCGCGGCGCGCCCAAGGAGGCGGCCGCCCTGTTCGAGCGGGCGCGGGACGCGCAGCAGAAGCTCAACAACGACTTTCCCCGCAGCCGGCACGCCTCCGCCGAGCGGGCCGACGAATACGAGGTGGGCCGCCAGACCGAGCTTTCGGTCGAGGCCGCCGAACGCGTGGCCCGCCTGGACCGCTCGATCGCGGGCAAACTCCGCGCCCGCGAGTTCGCGGACGTGGCGGAGCTGGTCCTCGAGGGGGCGCGGCTCAACGACGCGATGTTCACCCAGCTCCCCAGAAGCCAAAAACTGGATATGGAGCTGAGGCGGAAGTTCAACTACCTCCTCGTGCAGCGCGACCTGATCGAGCCGCTCGGGCGTGTCATGGCCGACAAGTTCCGCCCGGTGCCGGGCCGCCCGGGCGTGGCGATCCTGGCCACCGAGCTGCCGCAACGCGTCTATGAGATCGTGTCGCGCAGCAATCCCAGCCGGCAGGTCGGCGACGACCTGCCCGTCGAGTCGGTGAGCCTGGACGACGCGCAGGAGTTCTGCCGCCGGCTCGGCTGGATCCTCGGGCGGACGGTGCGGCTGCCACGCGAGGCGGAGTACCGCGCCGCCGTGGGGACGGTGCCGACCGGGCTCGAACTGTTTGCGCACGTGTGGTCGCAGGAGCGCAGCGAGCAGCGGTCCCATCAGATCGCCACCGCCTCGGCCAACGCCGCGGGGCTCTACGATCTGCTCGGCAACGTCGCCGAATGGCTTGCGCCCGAGTCGGACGACGCCGAGGCGGCACCGGTGGCGGGCGGTTCGTACGCCGACACCGCGGTCGCGATCGGCGGAATCCCGTTGGAGCGTCGCAACCGGCTGGAACGGGCGCGCACGATAGGTTTCCGCATCGTGATCGAGTAGGCGCGGGCGGGCGCGGTGTGCATTGACGAGCGGCGGGTCGCTTGGCACCGATGACGCCCCATGCCCGCCGCCGAAGAGCCCAAGATCATCTTCTCCATGCTCGGAGTCTCCAAGCGCCACGAGCGCAAGGAGGTCCTGCGCGACATCAGCCTGTCGTTCTACTTTGGCGCCAAGATCGGAGTGCTCGGCCTCAACGGCTCAGGCAAGTCCTCGCTCATGCGCATCCTGTCCGGACGCGACAAGGAGTTCGACGGCCACGTGGTGTTCGAGCCCGGGTACTCGGTGGGACTGCTCGAGCAGGAACCGCAGCTCACGCCCGGCGCGACCGTGCGGCAGTGCGTCGAGGAGGGCGTGAAGCACCTCACGGATCTTGTCGCCGCCTACGACGCCACCTGGGATGAGCTCGATGCGGCGGCCGACGAGGCCGCCAAGGACGCCATTCTCCAGAAGCAGGGCGACCTGCAGGAGAAGATCGATGCCGCGGGTGCGTGGGATGTCGCCTCGCATGTCGACATGGCGATGGACGCCCTACGGTGTCCGCCCGGCGAGCAGGTCGTCGACAGGCTCTCCGGCGGCGAGCGTCGCCGTGTGGCGCTCACGCGTCTGTTGCTCCAGAAACCGGATATCCTGCTCCTGGACGAGCCGACCAACCACCTCGACGCCGAGAGTGTCGGCTGGCTGGAACAGCACCTCCAGCGCTACGAGGGCACGGTGATCGCGGTGACGCACGACCGCTACTTCCTCGACAACGTCGCCGGCTGGATCCTCGAGCTCGACCACGGCCACGGCATCCCGTGGAAGGGCAACTACTCCTCGTGGCTCGAGCAGAAGCAGCGCCGGCTCGCCGTCGAGCAGCGCACCGAGGACCGCCGCCAGAAGGCGATGGCCCGCGAGCTCGAGTGGATCCGCATGAGCGCCCGCGCGCGCCAGGCGAAGCCGCAGTCGCGCATCAACGCCTACGAGGCGATGCTCAAGCAGAACGCCGCCGAGCAGGAACGGCAGTTCGAGCTCGTGATCCCGCCCGGCCCGCGGCTGGGCACGCTGGTGGTCGACGCGAAGAAGGTCGCGAAGGCCTTCGGCGACAACGTGCTTTTCGACGACCTCAGCTTTTCGCTGCCGCCCGGCGGCATCGTGGGCGTGATCGGCCCCAACGGCGCCGGCAAGACCACGCTCTGCCGGATGATGATGGGTATCGAGAAGGTGGACGCCGGCGAGCTGCGCATCGGCGACACCGTGAAGGTCGCCTACGTCGACCAGTCGCGCGACTCGCTGCCCGACGGCCAGACGATCTACGAGGCGATCAGCGGCGGGGAGGAGATCCTGCAGCTCGGCGGCCGCGGCGTGAATGCCCGCGCCTACTGCGCGCAGTTCGGCTTCACCGGTGCGGACCAGCAGAAGAAGGTCGGCGTGCTCTCCGGCGGCGAGCGCAACCGCGTGCACCTCGCGCGCCTGCTCAAGAGCGGCGCCAACCTCATCCTGCTCGACGAGCCGACCAACGACCTCGACGTGAACTCGATCCGTGCGCTTGAGGAAGGCCTGGAGAATTTCGCCGGCTGCGCGGTGATCGTGTCGCACGACCGCTGGTTCCTCGACCGCGTGGCCACGCACATCATGGCCTTCGAGGGCGAGAGCACGGTGCACTGGTGGCCCGGCAACTACTCCGGCTATCTGGAGGACTACCGGCGCCGCAAGGGCGCCGAGGCCGACCGGCCGCACCGGATCAAGTACCGCAAGCTCATGCGTTGAGCGTTGCGGCGCCCGCCGACCCGCCGCGGCGCACTGGGCGCGGGGTGCGGCCCCTCTGGTTACGCGGACGCGGCGGCGGCTGAGGCAAAATGCCGATTCGATGCATTCACGGGGTCCGCCCCGGATTCTTACTGGCGCTGGCGGAAACGAACCGCCTACGTTCCCGCCCCATTCCGTTCCCCCCCCCGTAATCACAGAACCACATGAGCAACACGATCATTGGCAGCGCGCTGCCGAACATCCCTTGGGAAGAGAAACCGCAGGGCTATGTGCACGCCCTTTGGCGCTCCAGCCGGAACCCGCTGATCGGCTGGAATCCCACGCCGAACACCGCGCGCATCTACAACAGTGCCCCGGTTCCGTTCGAGGGCGGTTTCGCCGGTGTCTTCCGTGCCGACGAGCGCCACGGACGCGCGGCGCTGCACGCCGGACGGTCGAAGGACGGCTTCACGTTCGACATCGACGACAAGAAGATCGAGTGGGTCGACGAGGCCGGCAAACCCGCCACGCCGAGCTACGCCTACGACCCGCGCGTCGTGTTCATCGACGGCTGGTACTACATCACCTGGTGCGATGATTTCCCCGGCGCCTCCATCGGCCTCGGCCGGACGAAGGACTTCAAGACCTTTGTCCGGATGGAGAACCCGCTGATGCCGTTCAACCGCAACGGCGTGCTCTTTCCGCGCAAGATCAACGGCGAGTACGTGCTGCTCAGCCGCCCGTCCGACAGCGCGCACACGCCCTTTGGCGACATCATCCTCAGCCACTCGAAGGACCTCACCTATTGGGGCAAGCACCGCCTGGTGATGAGCCGCGGCGGTTCCGGCTGGTGGCAGGGCGTGAAGATCGGCGCCGGCCCGATTCCGATCGAGACGAAGGAAGGCTGGCTGCTCTTCTATCACGGCGTTTCCACGACCTGCAACGGCTTCGTCTACTCGATCGGTGCCGCGCTGCTCGACCTCAACAACCCGGAGAAGGTGCTCTACCGCGGTCGCGACTACCTGCTCACGCCCGAGCTGCCGTACGAGACCGTCGGCTTCGTGCCGAACGTGCTTTTCCCGGTTTCGGTCCTCACCGATGCGCCGACGGGCCGCATCGCCCTCTACTACGGCGCCGCGGACACCTGCACGGCGCTCTGCTTCGGCCAAGTCGACGAGATCATCGCCTGGATGAAGGCGAACTCGGAGGTGTGAGCCGCCCGTGGCCGTTTTCCGAAGCCGCCCTTCACGGGGCGGCTTTTTCTGTGGTGCGCCCGGCAGGGCGCACCTGCCTGACAGTGAAACCCGAACCGAAAGGAACGAGGTCAGTCTGTTGACCGCCCGACAGAGGGAAGGTCGAGCCGAAGGGCAACTGCGTCGCCGCGAGGCGTGCGTGGGAAGGAAGCCCATGGCGAAGCGCTGGCCTGA
>JAEZSJ010000116.1 GCA_023443985.1 Verrucomicrobiota bacterium
CCACCGGCGGCCGCGTCGCGGCCGGCATCGGTGGCGGCTTCGGCCCCAGCTTCAAGCGATGCAACAGGTTCATTGCGTCGAACGGCGCGTGGGTCTTCACGTCGTTGTCGAAGTACACGTACACGTCGCGCCCGCCCGGCTGCGGACTCGCCGGCCGCCCCGCGAGTCTCGCGCCGGCCGGGTTCCCGCCGCGCCGCCACACGCGGATTTTCCGCGCCCACCCGGCGAGTGCCGCCGCGGTGTAGCCGCTCACGTACAGCTCGGCGTCGCCGTGCAGGCGCACGTAGACGAAGTCGGCGGTGATGTCCTCCATGAAGGGCCAGCGGCCGGCTGTATCCGCCACGACCAGAGCCACACCGTGTGCGCGCAGCAACTCGATGAACCCCGGTTCGCGAAACGACTCGTGGCGCACTTCGAGCGCGTGGCGCAGGGGTCGGTTCGGACCGCCCGCCGCGTCGAACCACACCCGGCGGACCCGCGCGTCATGCTGCCGCGCCAGGGTGGCCGCGGCGTGGGTGTTCGGCGGCAACTGCTGGAGGAACGTCTCCAGTGTCGCCTGGTCGAAGCGGAGATTCGGCGGGAGCTGCCACAGGAACGGCCCGAGTTTCGCGCCGAGCTGGAGCACGCCCGAGGCGAAGAAGTTGGCGAGGGGCGTGGCCACCTCCTTCAACCGCCGCAGGTGCGTGATGAACCGCGGGCCCTTCACCGCAAAGACGAAACCCTCCGGCGCGGCCGCCGCCCACTTCGCGAAACTCGGCGGGGCGTGGAGCGAGTAGAACGTGCCGTTGATCTCGATCGAGCGCACCTGCCGGCTCGCGTAGGCCAGCTCCTCGCGCTGCACCAGATCGGGCGGGTAGAACACCCCGCGCCACGGGGCATAGGTCCAACCGGAGATGCCGATCAAGGCGCGCGCCTGCGACGTGCTCATCGCTTTTCAGCATGCAGTCACCCGCCCGCGCGCGCCATCGGGCGCGCTTCGGCTGCGATCGCCGGTCCCCGAAGGCTGCCCGGGCGCGCCCCGCCACGGCACCGCCGCGAGGGGGAGGGAGGAAAAAACCGCTTGCTCCGTACCAGCCACGTCGGAATAAACGCCACTCGCGTTAGTGTCGGTCCGGCGGTTCGGACCGGCACCTCGACTGGCTCGGCCGCCTCCAGCGGTTGGGCTGGAACGGTGCGACCGGCCTTCCACAGCGGGTTGCACGGGGTCGTTTCGACGGCCCTCACAGTCGTGGATTACCAAACAACCAACATGTCTGAAGTCGCTGTTAAACAAGAAGTCATCACCAAATTCCGGACCCACGAGAAGGACACCGGCTCCCCCGAGGTGCAGATCGCGCTGCTCAGCCAGCGTATCACCCACCTCACGGAACACCTCCGCGATCATCGCAAGGATTTCCACAGCCGCCGCGGCCTCCTCGCCATGGCCAGCCGTCGCCGCAAGCTCCTCGATTATCTGAAGAGCGAAAGCGTCGACCGCTACAACGCCGTGCTGCAGGCCCTCGGTCTGCGTCGCTAACACCACCAACCACTCTGACCCGTCGGCGGCGATAACCGGAAAGATCGCCGCCGATGCCTTTTTCAGGGACCGAACTCAGACTGGGACATTTCCGAGCGCCCTTCGCGTAGCTCGCGCCGCGGAGCGCTCTCGGAAATCTCTCAGGTTCTGGTCCGGCAGGTCGGGAGCAGCGGAAGCTCCGTCATCCCTTTTCCGTATCAGATACCATGAATCAGAAGCACTCCGTCACCGTCCCCGAGCTCGGTCTCTCCATCTCGACCGGCTCCATCGCCCAACTCGCTTCGGGCGCCGTCACCATCAGCCTCGGCGAGACCACCGTGTTCGTCTCCGCCCAGGTCGCGGCCAATATCAAGCCCGGCCAGGATTTCTTCCCCCTCACCGTCGACTACCGCGAGAAGTTCTCCGCGGCCGGTCGTTTCCCCGGCGGCTACTTCAAGCGCGAAGGCCGCCCCTCCGAGAAGGAGATCCTCACCTCCCGCCTCTGCGACCGCCCCTGCCGCCCGCTCTTCCCGGAAGGTTTCCTCAATGAGGTCCAGGTCATCGGCCTGCTCCTCTCGACCGACCTCCAGAACGAGCCCGATATCCTGATGGTCAACGGCGCCTCCGCCGCCCTCGCCATCTCCGATATTCCGTGGGCCGGCCCGATCGCCTGCGTGCGCGTCGGCCTCGTCGACGGCCAGTTCGTCACCAACCCGACCCTCGACCAGATGGCCGGCTCCGCCCTCGACCTCATCTACGTCGGCACCGAGAAGGAGATGCTGATGATCGAAGGCTCCGCCGACCAGCTCCCCGAAGAGGAGTTCGTCAAGGCCCTCGAATACGCGCAGAACGCGATCCAGCCCATCATCAAGGCGATCAAGGATCTCGTCGCCGTGGCCGGCAAGGCCAAGGTCTCCCCGGCCCTCGTCACCGCCAAGCCCGAGGCCGCCGCCATCATCAAGCGCGTCGCCGGCGACAAGGTGAAGCCCGCCATCTTCGGCAAGGAGAAGCAGCAGCGCGCCGCCAACATCAAGGCCCTCAAGGAAGAGGCCAAGGCCGCCCTCCTCGCCGAACTCGGCGAAGGCAACTTCGCCGATTCCGACCTCTCCATCGTTTTCGAGGAGCTCCAGTACCACGCGTACCGCACCACCGTCCTCGACGAGGGCAAACGCGCCGACAACCGCGACGGTCTCTCGCTCCGCCCGATCTCCTGCGAGGTCGGCGTGCTCCCGCGCGTCCACGGTTCCGCCGTCTTCAAGCGCGGCGACACCCAGGGCCTCGTCATCGCCACCCTCGCCCCCGCGGGCGACGCCCAGGACCTGGACGGCCTGACCGGCGGCGCGAAGACCAAGAGCTTCATCCTCCACTACAACTTCCCGCCGTTCTCCGTCGGCGAGACCGGCCGCACCGGTTCCCCCGGCCGCCGCGAGATCGGCCACGGCGCCCTCGCCGAGCGCTCGCTCCTCCCGGTCGTCCCCTCCGAGGACGCCTTCCCGTACGCGATCCGCCTCTCCTCCGAGATCATGGCCTCCAACGGCTCGACCTCGATGGCCTCGATCTGCGGCGGCTGCCTCGCCCTCATGGACGCCGGCGTACCGATCGTCGCTCCCGTCGCCGGCATCTCCTGCGGCCTCATCACCGAGAAGGACGAAGCGGGCAACATCACCCGCAGCGCCGTCATCACCGACATCCTCGGCGAAGAGGACCACTTCGGCGACATGGACTTCAAGGTGGCCGGCACCACCAAGGGCATCACCGGCTTCCAGCTCGACCTGAAGATCAACGGCCTGCCGTTCGACCTCGCCAAGAAGGCGATCTTCCAGTCCCGGGAAGCCCGTCTCCAGATCCTGAATCTGATGCTCTCCTCGCTGCCCGCCCCGCGCAAGGACCTCAGCCCCTACGCGCCGCGCATCCAGACCATCCAGATCGACCCCGAGAAGATCGGCCTGCTCATCGGCCCCGGCGGCAAGACCATCCGCCGCATCGTCGAGACCACCGGCGCGCAGATCGACATCGCCGAGGACGACTCCGGCA
>JAEZSJ010000129.1 GCA_023443985.1 Verrucomicrobiota bacterium
GCGGGGAGGTAGCTGGCGACCAGCGTGGCGACTCCGAGCACGGCGAGGATGGCGGCCGCGAGCCAGTAGCCCGGGAACGGCATCGAGGGCATCGTGCGGCCGAGGAGGATCTGGACGGCGACGTAGCCCGGGAGCCCGAGCGCCATGCCGAGGCCGAAGAGCAGGGTGCCCTGCCGCAGGATCATGGAAACGACTGCCCCGTAGCCGGCGCCGAGGGCGATGCGCACGCCGATGTCGCGGGTGCGCTGGGCGGTGAGGTGGGCGATCACGCCGTACAGACCGACGACGGCGATCAGCAGACCCATGCCGGCGAAGATGGCGAGGTTGGCGATGATGAGGTTCACATTGTCCAGGCTGCGGTCGATCGCGGTGCGCACGGAGCTTCCGCCGGCCACCGGGAGATCGGGATCGAGGGTGGCCACGACGCGCCGGACCGACTCGTTGACCGACTCCGGCGGGACCGAGGTGCGGAGGATGATCGCCTGGTAGCGCGGGGGAAATTGGATGAGCGGGCGGTAGACCTGGAAACGGGTCTGCGGCGAGCCGAGGTTGGCGGCCATCTGCACGTCGCCGACCACGCCGATGATCTCCGCGAGTTCGTCGCGATCCTTCATCCGGAGGCGTTTGCCGACGGCGTTCTCCCGGGGCCAGAAGCGGCGGGCGAGCGCCTCGTTGACGACGATCATGGGCCGGGCATCGGCGCGGATGTCGGCGGGGAAGACCATGCCGCTGCGCAGCGGAATGCCCATGGTGGCGAAGAAGTCGGGGGAGACCGGGGTGGCGGTCGCGAGCGGCTCCTGGCCGGCGGTGAAGGTCTGGTCCTCGGGGGTGAAGTTGGCGGTATTGAAGAAGGCGTAGAGCGGGACGTTGGTCGCGATCGAGGCGTGGGTGACTCCGGGCAGCGCCGCGAGCCGCTCGAGCAACTCGCGCTGGAAGGTGCGCAGCTTCTCGTCCTCGCCGTAGCGGTTCCACGGGGTGACGAGGAAACCGGAGTAGAGGCCCTCGGGATTCCAGCCGAGATCGCGGGCGACGAAGCCGCGGGCGCCGAGGGCGAAGGCGCCGGCGATGCCGACCAGGACGAGGGTGAAGGCCAGCTCCGTGGCGACGAGGGCGTATTTGAAACGGTGGTGCGCACGGCCGGCGGTGGCGCCGCGCGCCCCGTCCTTGAGGCTGTCGGCGGCGGAGGTGCGGGAGGCGAGCCAGGCGGGCGCCAGTCCGAAGGCCAGACCGCCGAGGAGGGCGCTGAGGGCGGCGAAGGCGAGCACGCGGCCGTCGAGCGGGATGACGATGTTTTCGCCGTTGTTGATCTGGAGGCTGCGCCCGAGGAGGCTCGCGCCCCAGGTGGCGACGAGCAGGCCGCAGGCGCCGCCGGCGAAGGCGAGGACGAAGCTCTCCGAGAGCAGCGGCCGCATGAGGTGCGAGCGGGAGGCGCCCAAGGCGGAGCGGATGGCGAACTCGCGGCTGCGGCCGAACGCGCGGGCGATGAGCAGGCTGGCGAGGTTGGCGCAGGCGATGCCGAGCACCATCGTGGAGAGGATCGGCATCATCCAGAGGATCATGCGGCTGACGGAGTCCATGTTGGAGTCGTGCAGCGAGGCGGCGCGCAGGCCGTCGGCGGCGTTCTCTTTGGGGTGGTCGTGGGCCAGGCGGGCGCCGATGGTGCGGAGTTCACTGTGCGACTGCGCGATGGACACTCCCGGCTTGAGGCGGCCGACAATGTTCATCCAGGTGTTGGTGCGGTCGTTCACGAAGCCCGGCTGCTGGGTGAGGGGGCGGACGATGTCGCAGGGGCCCCAGACCAGGGGGGCGTCGAAGGAGGCGGGCAGCACGCCGATCACCGTGGCGTATTCGCCGTTGATGCGGAGGGAGCGGCCGAGGACCTGCGGGTCCGCGGCGAAACGGCGGGTCCACATCCGGTGGGTGAGCACGACGACCGCGCTCTTGCCGGGTTGGTCCTCGTCGGGCGCGAAGAGGCGGCCGAGCTGGGGCACGACGCCGAGGAGGTTGAAGAAGTTGGCGCTGAAGTTGAGCCCGTTGAGCTGCACCGCGGGCTGGTCGGGTTCGGCGAAGGAGAGCGAGTCGTAGGAGTAGAGTCCGACCTGGGAGAACGAGGTGAGCGCGGCGCGGATGTCGATCGCGTTGCCGGGGGCGATGGAGTTCTGCTGAGACTGGGGCGTGGTGCGGAACACGCGCACCAGCTTCTCACTCTCCGGATACGGCAGGGCGCGGAAGAGCAGGACGTTGGTGAGGCTGAAGGCCGAGGTGCTCAGTCCGATGCCCAAAGCGAGGGTGATCACGGCGACGGCGGTGAAGCCGGGAGATTTGGCCAGGGTGCGGACGGCGAGGCGGAGATCGGTGAGCATGGGGGCGGAGAGCGCGTTCGATGGTGGAAGTTGAGAACGTTAACGCACTCCCTGTGCCAGCGCGGCGGGGTTTCCTTAGTGGCGGGAGCGCAGGTGCTTGCGGCGGTCGGCGTCATCATCGTTCCTGCGGGCCCCCTCGGGGCTGGGAAACCGCCGTCCCGCAAGTGGGACGGCGGACGCGCCGGGGGCGGCGCGTTCCCGGCGGGGTGCGACTCGAGTATTCGGAATCTCGTCCGACGGGCGCGCAGGGGATGAATGGGCCTGCGAGCGAAGCTCGTTTCCGGCGCCTCGGTCGAGATGCGTTCGCAGGCGGAACGCGTCCACCATGAGATGCTGGTGCTCAAGACGATCGTGGTCGGTGCCGCCGGTAACCGTCCGGTGGTGACGCCGGGCGTGTCCGCCACTCCGGCGAACCGCGTCCCACCCGCGCCCGTCTCGGGTCCTGGAAAATTGGAAACCGTCCGCGGCTGACCGCCGCGCCGGTGCGCCGCCGCCGGCTCAGGGGCGGAGCGCGTGCAACACCTGGAAGCGCTGGCCGAGCAGGCCGGGATGCAGGAGTTCGTGGAGACGGGACCGGCGGGGATCGAGCGCGCCGCCGCTGGCGGTGGCGATCCGGGCGGCGACCTCGCCGGCGTGGCGGAGGAGGAAGCTCTCCTGTGACTCCACCCTGATCTCCCGGAAACCGGCGGCCGCGAGCTCCTCCTCCAGCCAATCCCAGCAGATGTGGCAGGTCAGGTCCTGGCGGCCGGGGCACGCGAACAGATCCCGCTGCTGGCGGTGCGCCCGGTACGCGCGGGCCGTGCCGGCGGGCGTGTCCGCGGCGAGCGTGAGCCACGGCTTGCCGTAGTCGAAGGCGAGGAACGCACCGGTCCACGGGCCGCGGACGATCTCGGCACAAAGCGCCGCCGCCGCGAGCGGCAGATCGAGGCGGTAGCCCTCGGGGGCGTCCGACGGAAGGCGTCCGTGGAACGACGCCATCGGGGGCGAAAGGGCGGGCAGGGCGGTCTCCACGAGCCGGTCGCCCTCGGTGCACACGCCGAGCTCGCACCAGCGACCGGCGTGGCGGATCAGCCGGTGGAAGGGTTGGGCGTCGAACAGCTCGTTGGCGAAGACGACGCGGCGGCCGTCCAGCGCCAACGACTCGCCGAGGCGGCGCGCGGTGAATCCGGAGAACGGATGCGAGACGCCGTCGAGCACGCCGCGGCCGGGCTCGGCACCGAGTTCGGTGAATTCGAAACCGTCCGCCGGCGCCGGCGCGAGCAGGCGGGCGGCCGCGGCGGCCACCAGCTCGCCGAAGACCTCGCCGGTGCTGGTTGCGGTGTAGAAATCCGCCTCCGGCGCGAGCCCGACCCGGGGGCGGGCTCGGCGGTAATAGCCGAGCTCCGGATGGTAGAGCGCGAGCGCCATGAACTCGGCGAAGCTGGCCGGGCGGCCCCCAGTTTCCTCCCGGAAAACCGCGAGAAACCGGGCGTCTTCGGCGGCGTCGCTGGCGGTCGGTGGAAACATTGGACTAGGGCGGCGTTTCTTGCAGAGTGCCGCGCATGTTCAAACGGATTCTCCACGGCAGCCTGATCGTGTTGCTGCTCGCCAACACGGCGCTGCTCGCGCTGCAGTTCGCCGAGCGCAACGGCTGGCTGGCGGGGCGGGATTCGTCGGCCCAGGCCCGCCGGTTCCGGCAGGCGATGGAGACGGTGGCGGCGCGGTACGTCGACCCCGCGGCGGCGACCCCGGAGAAGCTCACCGACAGCGCGATCGCCGAGATGGTGCGGCGGCTGGACCCGCACTCGGAGTTTCTCGCGGCGAAGGAGTACGCGAACGTCCAGGGCGACCTGCGCAGCGAGTTCGGCGGCATCGGCGTGCAGATCGAGCTGCGCGACGGCCAGGTGGTGGTGATCGCGCCGATTGCGGGCACCCCCGGCGAGCGGGCCGGCATCCTCCGCGGCGACCGGATCGTCAAGGTCGACGGCCGCGGCCTCGCCAGCCCGCCCATGCGCGATGCGGTGGAGCGTCTGCGGGGCAAGCCGGGCACGACGGTGCGCGTCGGTCTCGCGCGCGGCGGGAACGGCTCGGCCCGCGAGCTGGAGCTGGCGATCACGCGGGAGATCATCCGCGTGGAGACGATCCGCGACGCCGGTCTTGTGGCTCCGGGGATTGGATATATCCGGCTCACGCAGTTCACCGAGCGCACCGGGGAGGAGTTCCAGGCGGCGCTGGCCCGGCTGGACGGCGAGGGCATGGCGGCGCTCGTGCTCGACCTGCGCAACAACCCCGGCGGACTGCTCACGAGCGCGGTCGAGGTGCTGGGACCGTTCTTCCGCGACGGCGAGCTCGCCGTCTACACCCAGGGCGGCGAGCCGGGCAGCCGGAGCGAGCTGCGCACCCGCGCGAGCGGCCCGCCGCGGCGGCACCCGATCGCGGTCCTCGTCAACTCCGGCAGCGCGAGCGCGGCCGAGATCGTCACCGGCGCCCTCCGCGACACGCGCCGCGCGGTCGTGATCGGCGAACGGACCTTCGGCAAGGGCTCCGTGCAGTCGCTGGTGCCGCTCGACGGCGGCGCTGCGCTGCGGTTGACGACCGCCCGCTACTTCACGCCCGGTGGGCAGGTGATCGACGGCCGGGGCATCGAACCGGATGTGGCCCTGCCGGTGTCGGCGGAGGACGACCGAAAGCTTAGTATCCAGAGACTGAGGAGCGATGTCGCCTCGCCGGAGGAGTTCCGGGAGCGTTTCGAATTCGATCCCATCCCCGACCGGCAGCTCGAGGCGGCCGTGGACGTGCTGCGCGGCGTGCTGGCGTACGGGACGGTGCCGGCCGCGACGGGAGGGATGGCTGCGGCCCGGCCATGATCCTCGGCGTCGAAAGCTCCTGCGACGAGACGGCGCTCGCCGTCTTCGCCCCGGCCCGCGGACTGTGCGGGGAGTGGGTGCACAGCCAGATCGCGCTGCACCAGGCCTACGGCGGCGTGGTGCCGGATCTCGCGAGCCGCGAGCACCTGCGGCACTTCGCGCCGCTGCTGCGGACCGCCGGGGCGGCGGTCGACCTGGGCGGCATCACGCAGATCGCGGTCACGCGCGGTCCCGGCCTGGCCGCGTGCCTGGCGATGGGCGTGGCGGTCGCGAAGGCGCTCGCCCTCGAATGGGGCGTGCCGCTGGTCGGGGGCAACCACCTGCGCGGGCACGCCTGGTCGCCGTTCATCAACCTGCATGCGGAGAATACCGACGCCTTCGAGGAGCGCCTCGCCGGGTTGCTGCCGCATCTCGGCCTGCTGGTCTCGGGCGGCAACACCGTATTGCTGCGGATCGACGAGCGACGGCGGATCTCGGTGCTCGCGTCGACCCTCGACGACGCCGCGGGCGAGGCGCTCGACAAGGGCGCGAAGCTTCTGGGGCTGGGGTATCCGGGCGGACCGCTGATCGAGAAGCTCGCGGTCGCCGGCCGGCGCGACGCCTTCGACTTCCCTCGCGGGGCGAACTCCCGCGGCACGCTGGACTTCAGCTACTCGGGGCTGAAGACCTCGCTGCGCTACACCCTCGAGAAGATGGGCGATGCGGACGTGCGGGAGCGGTTGGCCGACCTGTGCGCGAGCTACCAGGCCGCTGTGGTCGACTCGTTGGCGCGGCGCACCGCGCAGGCGCTTGCCGGCGGCGAGTTCCGCAGCGCAGGGCTGTCCGGCGGCGTCGCCAACAACCGGGCACTGCGCGCCGCAATCGCGGAGGTCGGCCGGCGGGGTGGGGTGCCGGTGTTCGCGGCCGAGCCGCGCCACACCGGCGACAACGCCGCGATGATCGCCTTTGCGGCGTGGATGGACCGCGCGCGGCCGCGCACGGGGGTGGAGGAGGGGCCGACGCTGACCTTCGAGCCGGCCCTCGAGCTCGCGGGCTGAGCGGTGCGCGCCTCGTGTCCGGAACGTGGACGCGAAAACTGGTTGCGTTGCGTTCCACGGTCCCCATACGAGTCGCGCCGCATGACCTACAAACTACAGACTGCACTTGTGTCCCTGCTGGTATTGGGCGCGGCTTCCGTCGCCGCGGCCCAGACCGGGGGCCTCATCGGCCAGCGTTACGGCGCCGTCGACCTCGGCTATGTCGACTACGACGACGGCGGCCACCTCACCGTCGGCGGCATCGGCCTCAATGTGCCCTCCTCGATCAAGGGCCTGGACCTCGGGATCGACGCGAGCTACGCGAAGGGCGGGTATCGCGAGCTCGACGCCGAGGCCTACGGTGTCGGCGTGTCCGCGACCGGCTACCTTGACCTTGAGCAGGGGATCAAGCCGTTCCTCGCAGGCCGCATCGGCTGGGAGCGGGACGAGGCCTCGATGTGGGGCTATTCCGCCGAGGACGACTCGTTCACGTATTCGATCCGCGCGGGCGTCGAGGTGCCGGTGACCGCCAAGGCGGCGGTCCGCGTGTCGTTCGGGTACTACGACTACACGAAGTACCACGACAGCGACGGCCTGTACGCGGTGGTGGGCGCGAACTACTGGATCACCGAGAAGATCGGCGTGCTCGGCAGCTACTCCCGCGACTTCGAGCAGGACAGCAACACCTTCACGCTCGGCGTGTTCTTCCGCTATTGAGCGACACCAGTGTTCTGGCCGGGCCGCCCTCCCAAGGGGCGGCCCTTTTTGTACGACGCGGTGCACCGGCTTGACAACCCGCGCATCCCCGTTCTCCTACGCCCCAGCTCATGACCAATCTCGTGCCCGCCCCGCGCAACCTGCTCGCCGCCCTCCTGGTGGTAGTAGTCGTCGTCGCCTGCGCGCCGCGAGGGAATTGAGCATCCGCACAATTTTCGCCCCCTCCGGTGCCGCACCGGAGGGGGCTTTTTGTTGCCCTGGTCGGCGCGGCGACGGAGCGGGCTCCAACCGCCAACCACCATGCAATACACCGGAGCCACCATCCTGCGCACTCTGCTCGAGCGCCAGGGCATCCACACCCTCGCCGGCATCCCCGGCGGTGCGATCCTGCCCTTCTACGACGCGCTGCACGGCAGCGCCATCCGCCACATCCTCACTCGGCACGAACAGGGCGCGGGGTTCGTCGCCCACGGCATGGCGCGGACCACCGGCCGCGCCGCCGTGTGCCTCGCCACCTCGGGGCCGGGCGCTACCAACCTCCTGACCGCGATCGCCGACGCCCGGCTCGACTCGGTCCCGCTCGTCGCGATCACCGGCCAGGTGCCGCAGCCGCTGATCGGCACCGATGCGTTCCAGGAGGTCGATACGTACGGCCTCACGCTGCCGATCACGAAGCACAACTTCCTCGTCCGCTCGATCGACGAGCTTCTCGAGACCGTGCCGCTGGCCTTCCGGCTCGCCGAGTCCGGCCGCCCGGGCC
>JAEZSJ010000230.1 GCA_023443985.1 Verrucomicrobiota bacterium
GGACGGGTGTGCGTCGGCCTTGCCCTGGAAGGGGGGAAAGGCCCAGCGGCGACCGCTCCGCCCGCCGCAGCCGCGGCCGTTCCCCGGCGCCGACGCGCGCCGCCGTTCGTCACGTGATACGTGACAAGCTCCGGAGTCGCACGGACCGGAACGGAGCGGGGGACCGCGCGGGCGGGCGGGCGGGCCGCATGGGGCTGAACGCGCGGACGGTCCGCGGAGACGGGGCTCGCGGCCGGGCTGCTGCGCGAGTTCGGTGGACTCCTCCCCCATGACCCCGGACACCGTTGTGCAGATCGCCGTCTTCGTCCTTCTCACTGCGCTGGTCGCGCTCGCGACGTGGCTCCATTGCCGGAAGGCGGTGCGCTCGGCCGACAGCACGCGGGAGTACTTCCTCGCCAACGGGGGGCTCAAGGCGGTGTTCATCGCCGGCTCCATCACGCTCACCAACATCAGCACGGACACGTTTGTGGGGATGAATGGCGCGCAGTGCCTGAACATCATCTGGTGGGAGATCTCGGGCGCCGCGGGACTGGTGCTGCTAGCCTGGCTGTTTCTGCCGCTCTACTACCGGCACCGGTGCACGACGGTGACGGAGCTGCTGGAGCGCCGGTACGGCAGCAAGCACATCCGCGCGACGGTGGCGCTGGTGTTCCTCATCGGGAACGTCCTGCTGTTCCTGCCGGCGATGCTCTACACCAGCGCGCTGGTGATGAAGAACATGTTCAGCCTCGGCGACACGTTGCTCGGGCTGGACACGATCCTCGTGATCGGTGTGGCGGTGGCGGCGGTGGGCGCAGTCTACGCGGTGTTCGGCGGGTTGCGGGCGGTGGCGATCTCCGACACCTACAGCGGGGTGGTCGTGCTCTCGCTGGGCGCGCTGCTGGTGGTGCTCGCGCTGGCGGCCGTGGGCTGGAGCTTCGAGGGCATCCCGCCGGAGCGACTCCGGTTGATGGGTACGGCACACGATCCGATCCCGTGGCCGACGCTGCTCACCGGGATGGTGTTCTGCCAGCTCTTCTACTGGAGCACCAACCAGACGATCACCCAGCGCGCGCTGGCGGCCCCCTCGCTGCGCGAGGCGCGCAAGGGCGTGCTGTTCGCACTCTGCGCCCGCCTCGGACTGGTGCCGGCGATGACCGTCATCCCCGGCCTCTGCGCGTACAAACTCTTCGGCCCGATCGGCGACGCGAGCTACGGCCGCCTGGTCGCCACGATCATGCCGCACTGGCTCTCGGGCGCGTTCGCCGCGGCGATGTTCGCGGCGGTGATCTCGAGCTACAACTCGGTGCTCAACTCCTCCGCCGCGCTGTACGTCTGCGACCTGCACCATCGCTACATCGACTCCGCCGGCGACATCCGGAAGCTCGGCATGCGCGTCTCGCTCGCCTTCGCGTGCATCTCGGTCGCGCTCATGCCGCTCTACGTCGGGGCGGACAGCATCATGGCGGTGATCCAGCAGGTGCTCGGGTTGTTCAGCATGCCGATCCTCTCGGCGTTCATCGTCGGGCTGCTGTTCCGCAACGTGGATGCCCGGGCGGTGATCGCGACGGTGGGCTTTGGCGCGGGGCTCTACGGGCTCCTCACCTTCGGCTGGGCGTGGCTGCGCGGTTTCGTGCCGGGACTGCCGGAGTCGGTGCACTTCCTGCACCTGATGGCGGTGACGGTGCTTGCCTGTGTGGGGTTCGCGCTCGCGCTCAACCGGATCGCCTTCGGGCGGACCGCGCGGCACGGATGGGCCGCGGAAAGTTGAGGAGGCGAGGCGTTTACCGCGCGGTGAGGAGCTGGCGGGCGGGAAGCTTGATCCCGGCGGACGCGAGGGCTGCGGGCCGGGCGTCGGTGACGAGCGTCAGACCCTTGGTCCAGGCGGTCACGCGATGCGGGGTGGCGCGGCCGAGCTTGGTCTGGTCGATGCAGTAGAAAACGCGGTCGGCGTGGCGGAGGACGTGTTGCTGGAACACGGCGATCGTCGCGTGCGAGTTGGTAACGCCGTCGGCGTCGATGCCCTCGCCACCGAGGAACGCGGCATCGAAACGCCATTGGGCGATCGACTCGATCGCCTGCGGACCGAGCAGGATCGCCTGCCGGTGCAGGAAGATGCCGCCGAGCACATGGAGCTCGATGCCCTCGGTGCCGCCGAGGATGCTCGCGACGGGGAGGCTGTTGGTCACGACGGTGAGGCTGTCGAAGTCGTGGCGGCGCAGCATCTGGCGCGCGAGCGACTGCACGGTGGTGCCGGCGTCGAGAAAGATGGTGCCACGGGTGGGCAGGTGGGCGAGGGCGGCGCGGGCGATGCGCTCCTTGGCCGTGCGGGCCCGCTGGGCACGCTGGTCGACGGAGGCGAACGTGGTGTTGTAGTCGGCAAGGGCGCCGCCGCGGGTGCGGGTGATGTGCCCCCGGGCGGCGACGGTCGCCAGGTCGCGGCGTGCGGTTACGACCGATACGCCAAGCCGTTTCGCCAGCTCGGCCACCGGCAGAAACCCGTCGGTGCGGATCAGTCCGCGGAGGCGTTCGCGGCGGGCTTCGACGATGTGGAGGGGCACGCGCATGGCGGGAACGTGGGCCGCCGGGGCCCGGAAGGCGAGCCGGCGCGAAGCGGAACGTCCGGGCGGGGCCGAACGGAAGGGCCAACCGGTTCGGGCTGATCGCGCCCGCCGGGGGCGGGGAACGGGCGGAGCCGCACGGACGCCCGGCGGAACTTGTCACGTATTACGTGACAAACTCCGTCGGCGGGTGGATTCCGCCACGGGCGAAGCATCCCTCCGGGCGGTACGCGGTCGGACAATGTATCCGCCGGTTGATGCCGCCCGGATGTCTGCAAGCGGCGGGTCAGCGGGCGGTTCGGCGCCAGCGCTGGGCAATCCAGACCAGCAGGTGGAGGGCGCGCTCGGCATCGGGCTGGGCGGTGCGGCCGACGAGGAACTCGTGCAGTCGCTGGCGCGGCAGCCGAAGCTCGCGCGCCAGGAGCGCCTTGTCCCCGCGTTTGCGGAGCAGCGGACGCACCGTCTTGACGAGCTGGTTCCAGAGCGGGGTTTCGGGGCCGGGGCGGAGCGTGCAGTGGCGGCCGGCGAGATCGCGTTCGCGCCGGCGAACCGGTTTGCGCGCCGGTTCGCAAGCCGCCTCCCAGAGAATGAGCATCAACTCCGCAATCCCGTCCACGCGAGGGTGAATCCCGTTTTCCATGCCGCCACAGGTGTTCGGATTCCGGAGATTGTCACGTGGAGCGTGCCGAAATCTCAGTGACGGTGGCCGGGCGGGGCTGGCGCGGAACAGCGGCATGGCCGAAAGGCGGTGGGGAGGGATGCCGGCAGGACCGGCGGCGAGCGTTTGTCACGTAATACGTGACAAGTTCCAGGGCGCGTCGTGGAGGTGCCTGCGCCCGGTGGCGGGACGGCGGGAGTCCGGAGGTTCAGTACGGGAT
>JAEZSJ010000292.1 GCA_023443985.1 Verrucomicrobiota bacterium
CCGCTACGGCGACCACGACACCTACGCCGGCGAGCTGTTCTCCGGGCTCGGCGAGTACTCCTACGAGGGCGCGACCTGCTTCACGCAGGCGCGCGTGAGCTATCGTGAGCTCAGCCAGGCGAGCACCGCCATCCGGAACCGCGACCAGGCGGTGCGCCACGACGAGTTGGCCGCCTCGCTCGACAGCGATTGGGTGCTCACCGGGAAGACGCGTTTCGGCGCCGGGCTGTTCTACAACCGCACGAACTATCCCGGCTCCGGCTACGCCGACTTGGAGAACTACGGCTTCCCGCTCGATCTCTACTATGCCGCGACCCCGAAGGTGGACCTGAGCATCGGCTACCGCTACCGGATCTCGCGGGTCAAGGAGTTGCCCACGAGCCCGCTGCCGCTGGATTCCACCGACGAGTTCTTCAACATCGGCGCGCGCGGCGAGTTCACGCCGAAGCTGAAGGGCCAGATCCGCGTCGGCTACGGCCTGCGCTCCTTCGATCATGTCGCCGCCGGCGAAGACGACTCCCTCGACCAGTTCAGCTTCGACGGCGTGGTGACCTACGTCTACTCGCCGAAGGCGTCGTTCGACCTCGAGGTCTCGAAGGACTTCCGCAACTCGGTGACCGGTATCTCGCAGAAGGTGTTCCGGGTCCGGACCGGCGGGAAGTTCGAGTTCACGCCCGAGTGGAGCGCCGTCGCCGGGCTGAGCTACGAGGCGTCGCGTTATGCCACCGGCCGCGACGACGATTTCATCACCGGCGACGTGGGGGTCGTGTACATGGTGAACGAGAACCTCTCGTTCAACGCGTCGTACCTCTATCGCACCAACTACTCGGCGTACCCGATCTACGATTTCAGCAACAATGTGCTGAGCGTCGGCGTGGGGCTCCGTTACTGAAGTGATCCGCTCCGTGCCGGCCCGTGCCCTTGCTGGATCCGATCGGCTGACGATCCTGCGTGTGCTCGCACACGCAGTTCCGGCGTTCTTGTTGTTCGTGTCGCTCCTGTCGCCGGTGCTAGCGGCGGGCGCCTCCGACATCGCGAAGGACTACACCCTCGAACCGGGGGATGTCGTGAGCGTGAAGGTCTTCCAGGAGCCCGACCTGGACCGCGAGCTTCGCGTGTCGCAGGAGGGCGACCTCTACCTGCCGTTGATCGGCAAGGTCGAGGCCCAGGGCCGCACCATCGCCGCGGTCGAGCAGACGGTCCGTGAGGCCTACGACCGGGACTTTCTCGTCAATCCCCAGATCAACATCGTGGTGCTTAAATACCAGGTGCGCACGGTGAACGTCCTGGGCTCGGTCAACCAGCCGCAGGCCGTGGAGTACCCGCCCGAGCAGCGACTCACCATTTTGGATGCGATCTCCCGCGCCGGCGGCTTCAGCCGGCTTGCGGACCGGCGGCGTGTGCGGCTCACGCGCACGTTGCCCGGCGGTCGCACGGAAAACACCACTGTCAACACCGACGAACTCATGTCCGGCGCGAAGGACCCGCTCATTCTGCAGAAGGACGACGTCATCTTTGTTCCCGAGCGCGTGCTATGACCTCCGGAGCCCCCACAGAACCCGGCGCCGGCGGTCCGCCGTCCCCCCGTCGCAACTCCTCGCAACCGGCCCGCGCCGCGGGCGGTGGCGAGGGCCATTACGGCTACAACTACGGGCACGACGCCTACGGCTACGGCGAGCCCGAGAGCGCGCCGCAGCGGAATTTCCGCGACTACCTGCTGATCCTGCGCGAGCGGATGTGGTACGTCATCGTGGTTTTCCTGGTGGTGCTGACCGCGACACTGGTCCTCACCTTCAGCCGCCCGAAGCTCTACACCGCGAGCGCCACGATCGAGATCCTGCGCCGCGACGCCAAGGTGTTGCAGGTCGAGGAGGTGCGCGACAGCGAGCTGCGCGGCCCCGAGGATCTCAATACGCAGGTCAAGCTGCTCGAGAGCATCGCGATCATCGAGAAGGTCGCCGAGCGCCTCGTCGGCGCCGATGCGAAGGCGTTCATGGCGCCGTACGACAAGGGCGGCAGCGGCGATCCGATCACCCCCCGCGAGATTCTCGGCAAGAACCGCAAGATCACCCCGATCCGGCAGACCCTCGTGCTGGTCGTCTCCTACACGCACGAAGACCCCGCCATGGCGGCCAAGGTCGCGAATCTGTTCGTCGACGAGTTCATGACCTACAACGCCAAGCAGCGCATGGACGAGTCGCTGAAGGCGGTGGAGGACCTCAAGAACCGCGCCGACACCCAGCGCAAGAAGGTGCAGGAGCTGGGCGAGAACCTCCAGCGCTACAAGGAGCGCAACAACATGGTCTCGCTCGACCAGCGCAAGGACATCGTCACCGAGCGGCTCAAGGCGCTCAGCATGCTCCTCACCCAGGCCTCCGCCCGCATGAAGTCCGCGGAGGTGCGCTGGCAGCAGGTCCAGGAAGTGCAGAAGGCCGGCGGCTCGCTGGCCGACCTCACCTTCGTCGCCTCGATCCCCCTCATCCAGAGCCTCTCGCAGCAGGTCGCCGCCCAGAAGATCGCCGTGGCGCAGCTCCAGCAGCGTTATCGCGCGAAGCACCCGAAGATGCTCGAGGCGACCCACTCCATGGCCCAGACCGAGGCGGAACTGCAGCGTGCCCTCGAGACCGCGGCCAGCAACATCCGCAGCGAGTACGAGACCGAGCGCCGTTCCTATGAGAACACGCGCGTCGACCTCGTCGCCCAGGAGACCGAGGCGCTCAAGCTCGACAGCATGCTCGTCGAGTACAAGTCGGCGCAGAACGAGCTCGAGGTGAACGAGCAACTGCTCGCCAACATCATCGGCCGCATGCGCGAGACGACGATGAACGCCAGCATCGAGACGCAGAACGCCCGCCGCCTCGATCGCGCTCTCCAGCCGCTGCCGCGCGACTACTCGTCCCCCAACTACCTCCTCAACACCGCACTCGGTCTCTTCGGCGGCGCCGGCCTCGGGCTCGCGTTCGCCTTCTTCGTCGCGTTCATCGACGACCGGGTGAAGAGCGCCTTCGACATCGAGGCGGTCGTGGGACTTCCGCTCATCGCGATCGTGCCGCAGATCCGCCGGATGGAGGCGACCGAGAAGTCCCAGGTGGCGATCTCCAACGCCGACCCGCAGGCCGCGGAGGCGTTTCTCTCGCTCCACTCGAACCTCCGGCTCAAGGACGAGAGCAAGAACGCGAAGGTCATCATCGTCACCAGCACCACGCCGAGCGAAGGCAAGTCGTTCGTCACCTCGAACCTCGCCCTGACTTTCGCCGCCCACGGGGAACGCACGATTCTGGTCGATTGCGATCTCCGGAAGCCGAATGTGCACCGGCAGTTTGGCGTCGAGAACCTCAAGGGTGTGATCGATTTCTGCACGTCCGCCGCGCCGCTGGACTCGCTGATCGTCAAGGACCATCAGGCCAACTTCGACCTGCTGCCCTCCGGTGGCCGCGCGAAGAATCCGACCCAGATCCTCAACAGCCCCGAGTTCGAGCGTCTGTTCAGCGAGCTCCGCCAACGCTACGACCGCATCCTCATCGACACGCCGCCGTTGGCCGCCGTGAGCGATGCGATGGTGATCCTCCCGCTCGCCGACGGCTCGATCTTCACGATCATGTTCAACCACGTGCGGCGGAAGGCGGCGCAGTTCTGCGCCCGTCGCCTGCTGGACGCGAATGTGCCGTGCTTCGGCGCCGTGCTCAACGCGCTGAACCTCTCCGTGAGCGGCTACTACTACGCGCAGTACTACGACAAGTCCTACAAGGACTACTTCGTGGTGGCCGACGACGGTTCGTCCACGGAGAAGCGCGGCTGAGCGGAACATTGCCCGCCTCCGCCAACGTGGCGGCGGCGGGAACCGACTGCGCCAGGAAACGCCCACCGGCGGAGCTGACTCGGGCCTTGCCGCTGCCGATCAGGACGAGCCGGGGCGCGTGTGCCTAGCGGACGTCCCGTTTGGCGGCGGCGCGGCGCAAGCGATCGTTCACCGCCACACCGGCGCCGCACTCCGGAGCCAGTTCGGCGTGCAGTTGGCGCAAGCCGGCACGGTCGAGGGTGTGGAGTTTGGCGAACAGCCGGCGCGCAGCCTCCTGTGGTCGCCCGTGCGGAGCGAGCACCTCGACCGCCGCCTTGGTCGGCGGCAGGCCCTCCGCGGGTGCGGTGAAGAGCAGAAATCCCTCGTCGGCCCGCGCGCGGCGCAGCTGCGCCGCGGAGATGCGGACGTGGAGCTTGAGCGGCGTGTGCGGGCTGTAGTGGCGCGTGAGCAGGCCCGGCGCCCGGAGGCGCCCGGCGGCCACCGGCGCGTTGCGCACGGCGACCGTGCGACCGAGCACGGCCGCAAGCTGCTCCGCGGTGATGCCGCCCACGCGCAACACCTCGGGGGTCTCGGGCCGGGTCATGTCGACGATCGTCGACTCCACGCCGACGCGGCAGGCGCCGCCGTCAAGGATGTGCGCGATCCGCTCGCCGAGCCCGGCCTGGACATGGGCGGCGGTCGTGGGGCTGATACAGCCGAAGGGGTTGGCGCTCGGTGCGGCGAGCGGTACGCGCGCGAGACGCAGGATCCGGCGCATCACAGGGTGCGCCGGGCAACGCACCGCGACGGTCGGCCCCCCGGAGGTGACGATCCGCGGCACCACGGGGCGGGCCGGCAGGATGATCGTCAGCGGCCCCGGCCAAAATGCCCGCATGAGCCGACGGGCCGCTGTATTCACCACGCCGATCCGCTGGGCCGCGGCGGTCGAGGGCACGTGCACGATCAACGGATCGTTCAGCGGCCGTTGTTTGGCGCGGAAGATGGCGCGGCAGGCCGGCGCATCCAGGGCGTTGGCGGCCAGGCCGTACACGGTCTCGGTCGGGACGGCGACAAGCCCGCCGCCGGCGAGCACTCGGGCCAGTTGGCGCAGGTTGCCGGGAGTCGGTTCGTGGATGGTCGCCATGGCGCTGCGTCCGGACCCAAAAAAAGCCGGAGTGTTGACTCCGGCTGCAGATTGGGGCGGAGCGGAAGCTCAGGCCATCAGGTGGATGTTGCGGGCGCGCTTGATGGTCTTGGTGACCTTGCGCTGCTGCTTCGCCGACATCCGGGTGTACTTGCGGGGAAGGAGCTTGCCCGTGTCGGTCGTGTAACGGCCGAAGGACTGGGTGCTGTGGAAAGGAATCTCGTCGGGGGAGAGACTGCGCGACTTGTTCTCGGGCGTGGTGGTCATACGAAAGTCGCCGAGGCTCGGTTGCTGCGGGGCCAAGTCAACCCCTTTTTCCGCGGGTGGCCGCGATGTGGGGGCTTCCGCCGAAAACTTCGCCACGGCGGCCCTTGTTGGGGAAAAGGCCTTGCACTCGATCCCGGTGCGGCTTTCATCCGCCGCACCTTTTCCGGAGAGATGCCCGAGTGGCCGAAGGGGGCGGTTTGCTAAACCGTTATACGTGTAACAGCGTATCGGGGGTTCGAATCCCCCTCTCTCCGCCAGTTTCATCCACGGCGCGCTGGATTGTGCGGGAGATGGAGCCGGCCCCGGGCCCTTTTCGCGGGGGATGCGAACCGCCGAAGCTGAGCGCAGGCGGCGCGAACGCGCCCTCGGGGCCGACGGAGCCAAGCGAGGAGGGACTGCGCAAGACGCGCTGCAACGCAGTGGCCGGAGGCCCGTCAATCCCCTCGCTCCGTCCGTTTCTCGCGACGCCCGGATGCCCGGCCCCGCCGGATCTGCCCCGACCCACGGCCGGGTTCTCGCGCCGGTCTCGGCGGAGGAAGCGTGCCGCCGGAGCCGCTTCGGGCGGCCCGGTCGGGTGCGACTCAGAACGGTTCCTCGTCGTCGCGGGGGCGTTCCAATCCCTGGCGACACTCCCGCACGACGCGCAGGCAGATCTCGCGCAGGTCGAAGAGGCGGGGCAGGGCGAAGGTGTTCAGGCCGGGCGCGTCGGCGTTCTCCTCGGGCTGGGTCTCGGGCAGTAGCGCCATCGTGCGGTTGAGCAGGCCGAGCGCGCGTTTCAGTTGGGAGATGCCGAGCGCGTCGTCGCCCAAGTCGAGCGATTGCACGCCCAACACCACGGCCATCTCCGCCTGGTGCAGGGCGCGCAGCAGCGGAAACGCCTGCGCGGGATCCAGCGCGGCCCCGTGGCAGACCGCCGCCTCGATGCGCACCGCGAGCGACGCGAACAGGGCCCGCGTGGCGACGTAGACCGGGTTGCGGTGCAGGGTGTAGGGCTCGAGGTCGTCATCCTCGAACTCGTCGTCGTCGTCGTCGCCGAGATCGCCGTCGAGGGTGGGCTCCCAGCCGAGTTGTCGCGCGACCTCGTCGAGCCGGTCCGAGTGGCTGGCCGCGGCATCGTAGGTGCGCTGGTACTCGGCGACGGCTTCGTCGCGCTGCCGCAGGTAACGCTCCCAGTCGAACTCGTTCCACACGAGATCACCATGTTCCTCTCCGTCGTCTGGACTGCCGTTGTTGCTGGAGTTGTTCATGGCTGCCGGCCGCGAGGCCGAGGCGCAGTGTGAGTCGGGAGGGGGGCAAGGAAAGGGAAATATCCGGCCTTCGGCCCGCGGCGGTGGAAGCCGCGTTCGGGGTTGAGTTTGCGCGTGTTTTTGGCGTGATCGGGCCGCTGCGGTTTGCCCCGATCGTCCTCGCCATGAGCGATGTCCAACACGAGACCGTCCATTTCACCGGCCACGTCCAAGGCGTGGGCTTCCGCTACACCACGCTCCAGGTCGCCCGCGAGTACGAGGTGACCGGCTTTGTCCGCAACCTGCCCGACGGGCGCGTGCACCTCGAGGCCGAGGGAACGAAGTCCGAGATCGAGGCCTTCCTCAAAGCCGTCGCGGACGCGATGCCCGGCTACATCCGCAAGACCGAGCGGACCACCGAGCGGAGGACGCCGCAGTTCCAGGGCTTCACCATCCGGTGAGCGGCACGAAGGGGGCGAGATGGAGGACAACGAAACCGTTCCGCCGCGGCCCGCGATCGAGATCCGGCACCTCACGAAGGACTATCCCCTGGCCGGCGGGCGGCAGCGGGTGCGGGCGGTGGACGATCTCTCGTTGTGCATCCGTCCGGGCGAAGTCTTCGGACTGCTCGGGCCGAACGGCTCCGGCAAGAGCACCACGCTGAAGGCCCTGCTCGGCCTGCTCACGCCCACCTTGGGCGAATGCCGGCTGGCCGGCCTGCCGGGCTCGGATCCCGCTGCGCATCGCGCTGTCGGATACCTGCCCGAGGCGCCCTATTTCCCGCGGTTTCTCAGCGGCCGCGAACTGCTCCGGTTCCACGCCCGCCTCGCGGGCCTGCCCCGGGCGGGGCGCGAGGAGCGGATTGCCAGTGGGCTCGAACGCGTGGGGCTCGCCCGCGCCGCCGACCGCCGCATCGCGACGTACTCGAAGGGCATGCTCCAGCGCGTCGGTCTCGCGCAGGCGCTCGTCGCCGAGCCGTCGATACTAATCTTGGACGAGCCCACGGCCGGAGTCGATCCGGTGGGCGCGGCCGAGATCGCCGCGCTCGTGCGGGAGCAAAAGGCGCGGGGGCGGACGGTCCTGCTCTGCTCGCATCTGCTCGGCCAAATCGAGGAGGTCTGCGACCGGGTGGCGATTCTCCACCGCGGGCGCCTCCTGGCCGAGGGCACGCTCGACGACCTGCTCGGCTGCCCTGGTCGGCGGTCGCTGGTCGTCGAGAATCTGCCGGAGGAGGAGTTCGCCGCGTTCGGGAGGTGGCTGGCGGAGCGCGGCGGCCGCCTGCACGCCGTGGAACGCCCGGCCGCGCGGCTGGACCGCTATTTTCTCGAGACCGTCGGGCGGGCCGAGCGCGGCGAGGGGGGACGCCGATGAGCGCCGACCCGGGCTTGTTGCGTTTCTCGCCGCGGCGGGTGGGGGTGCTGGCGGAGCACGCCTTCCGGGAGGCGGTGCGCCAGCGCGTGTTTCAGTTCACCACCTTGCTCGCGGCAGTGCTCGTGCTCGGCAGTCTCGGGTTGCGCGAGCTGGATTTCGGCGGGGCGGAGCTGAAGTTCGTGGCCGACTTCGGCCACGGCGCGCTCGTGCTGTTCGGGTCGGTGCTGACAATCATCACGACGGTGCACCTGCTCGGCGGCGAGCTCGAGCATCGCACGCTGCTGCCCGTGCTGGCGCGGCCGGTACGGCGCAGCGAGGTCCTCTGCGGCAAGTTCCTCGGCGCCTGGGCGGTCGCGGTTGTCTTCTGCTCGGTGGTGACCGCGCTGTTGCTGCTGGCGCTGTGGCTGCGCGCGGCGGACGCCGTGGCCGGCGAGGCCCCGGCGGGGGCGGCCGGGGCGGCGGCCCCGTATGCCGTCGTGCTGCTCGGCGGCGCGCTCCAGGCGGTGAAGTTCGGGCTGCTCACGGCGATGGTGCTGCTCGTCGCCAGCTACGCGCAGACGAGCCTCTTCGCGCAGGCGTCGAGTTTTCTTCTGCTGGTGATCTGCCACCTGCAGCATCTGGCGCGCGAGGCGTGGCAGGCGGGCGGAGGCTGGGCGGCGCGCCTTGGCGGCGGGCTGATCGGCCTCGTGTTCCCGAACTTCCAGGTGTTCGGCGGCGAACTGGCGATCAGCGAGGCGGCAAACCTCGGCCTGGCCGGCCGGGTGGCCGCCTATGGGGCGCTCTACACGGCGGTGTTTCTCGGTCTCGCCGTGTGGAGTTTCCGGCGACGCGAGATCTGAGGCGCCGACGATGCGACGCTCCCTGCCTGTGGTGTTGTTGGTGCTCGTGGCGGCGGGTCTGGTGCTCCGCCCGCTCGAGGACGCGGCCTGGCGCGCGCAGGTGCCGGAGCGCCCGGGGAACGGGTGGCGGCAGGTTGACGGAGCGGCGGGGCGGGGGCTCGTGTTCGCCCTGCTCGGCGGCTTCCGCGCAGTGGCCGCGGACCTGTTCTGGCTGCGCGCCAACGCGGCGTGGGAGCGCTGCGACCGGGCGGGCACGCAGGCGGCGCTCGGGCTCGTGGCCGCCGTGGATCCGCGTCCGGTCGGGTTCTGGCTCAACGGCGCGCGCATGATCGGCTACGACTTCCCCTGTTGGCGGATACAGGAATTGGGCGGCGAGGCTGCGGTTTCGCCCGGTGTGGTGCGGCACGTGCAGGAGCAGCAGGCGCGCGCCGCGATCGCGCATCTCGAGCGGGCGTTTGCCCGGCATCCGGACGATCCGCTGGTGCACATCGAGATCGCGAACCTCCGGCTGCAGCGGCTCGGCGATGTCGCCGGCGCCGCGGAGCACTACCAGCGGGCGGCGCGGCAGCCCACGGCGCCGTACTATGCGGCGCGGGTCCACGCGGAGCTTCTCCGCCGGCTGGGTCGCGAGCGTGCCGCCCACGCGTGGCTCGTGGCGCTCCACCCGACGCTGCCCCCGGAGCGGGAGAACCCCTACGCGATGGCGGACACGGTGCTCGCCCGCATCCGCGCGCTGGAAGAGAGACTCGCCCTGGCGCCGGCGGACCGTTACCAGCCGGGGCGAGAATGAACGAAGTCCCCTCCGCCCTCCGGATCTGGGTGCTTGCCGCCCGCCCGAAAACGTTGCCCGCCGCCCTCGTGCCGGTGCTCGTGGGCTCGGCGTTCGCCGCCCGCGCGGGCGCTTTCCGCTGGGAGACGGCGGCCCTGTGCCTGGGGTTCGCCCTGCTGGTGCAGATCGGCACCAACTTCGCCAACGACTACTTCGACCACATCCAGGGAGCAGATACTGAGAAGCGCGTCGGGCCCGCCCGCGCGGTCGCCTCGGGGTGGGTGCCGCCGGCCACGATGCGCGCCGCGATGTGGACGACCTTCGGGGCGGCGCTGTGTGTCGGGCTCGGGTTGATCCCCTTCGGCGGGTGGGGCCTGCTGCCGCTCGGTCTGCTGTGCATCCTCTGCGGCATCGCCTACACCGGCGGTCCGTACCCGCTCGGGTATCATGGGCTTGGCGACGTGTTCGTCTTCCTCTTCTTCGGGCTGGTGGCGGTCGGCGCCACGTTCTGGGTGCAGACGCGCACGCTCTCCCCCGACGTGCTGCTCGCGGCGGCCGCGATCGGCGGGCTGGCGGCGAACATCCTCGTGGCGAACAACTATCGCGACCGGGCGACCGACGTCGTCGCCGGCAAGCGGACGCTCGTGGTGCGCTTCGGCGAGCGTGCGGGGCGCCTCCAATACGGCGCCGCGGTGGCGCTCAGCGGGCTGGTGCCGGTCGCGCTCTGGTGGCGCGGGTTCGGCGCGGGCCCGCTGCTTGCCCTCGGCGCGCTGCCGCTGGGACTGCTGTGTTGGCGGAGGCTGCGGCCGGCGACTCCCGCCCCCGAACTCATCCGCCTGCTCGCGCGCACAGCGGCGCATCTGGCCCTCTTCGGGCTGTTGCTCTCGGCCGGATTGCTGCTCGGTGCGTGAGACGGCGGCCGAGGCGGACGCATCAAACCGGCGTCGGCGCCCACAGGCGGCCCGCGGGGGCGCGGCGGTCGCTTGCGTTCCGGTCCTGTGCGAGGTTGGTTGGGCAACCCCTCGAACATGAATCGTCGTGCTTTTCTCGGAGCCTCGGCCGCCGCGGCGGCAGGCCTGGTCCTTCTCCCTCATCAACGCGCACGGGCGGACGACGGAGCGGCCCCCGCACCGACGCTGCGGATACACCGCCGCCGCGGGTTCAACCTCACGGAGCTGACCGGTGGCCAGCGCGACCAGCGCTTCCGCAAGCGCGACTTCGAGTGGATGGCCGCGTGGGGTTTCGATTTTGCACGGCTGCCGATGTCGTACTGGGCGTGGTCGACTCCGGAACGCTGGGACGAGATCGACGAGCGCGCGGTGGCACCGGTCGACGAGGCGGTGGAATGGGGACGCGAGTTCGGCGTGCACGTGAATCTCAACTTCCACCGGATCCCCGGCTATTGCGTGAACGGCAGCGAGAAGGAACCGGCGCAGCTTTTCGACAGCGCGCCGGCGGAGATGGAGCGGGCGCTCGCGGCGGCGGAGCGGCACTGGCGTTTCTTCGCGCGCCGCTATCGCGGGATCCCGAGCGAGCGGCTCAGCTTCGATCTGTTCAACGAGCCGCCGTTCATGGCCGACCAGTCGCGCTACGTGGCGATCGCGCGGCGGTTGATCGCGGCGATCCGCGCCGAGGATCCGCAGCGGTTGCTCGTGGTCGACGGCGCCGACATCGGCCAGACGCCGGTGCTCGGCCTCGCCGACCTCGGGCTGGTGCAGAGCACCCGCGGTTATCTGCCGAAGATGGTCAGCCACTACACGGCGACTTGGGTGCCGGCGAACGAGTTCGAGTCCACGGAGCCACCGGTCTGGCCGATGACGGACAAGAACGGCGTGCGCTGGGACCGCGAGAAGCTGCGCGCCGAGCTGATCGCGAAATGGGAGCCGCTGACGAAGCTCGGCGTCCCGGTGCACGTGGGCGAGTGGGGCTGCTTCAACCGCACGCCGCACGCCGCGATGATCGGTTGGATGACCGACCTGCTCGCGCTCTGGAAGGAGGCGGGCTGGGGCTGGGCGATGTGGAACCTGCGCGGTGCCTTCGGCGTGGTCGACAGCGGCCGCGCGGATGTGAAGTACGAGCCGTTCCACGGCCACCAGCTCGACCGCGAGCTGCTCGAGCTGATCCGCGCGCATTGAGCCGGCGGGCCGGCGATGGGCCGCGGGGAGCGGCGACCGCGCGGCGGAAACGCCGGAAAGCCGCTTGCGCGACGGGACCGCGGGCCTAGACCTGCACACGCTCGATGAGCAGGTCGTTCCCCACACGTGCACTTCTCCCGCCACGCGGCATGGCCCGCGTGCATGCGTTGTTCGGCGGCTGGACCGTGCTCGTGCTGCTCTTCTTCTACGCGCCGATCGTGTTCCTCGTCGCGTATTCGTTCAACGACTCGCGCCTGAACATCGTGTGGGAGGGCTTCACGTTGAAGTGGTACGGCCTGCTCTGGCGGGACAACCGCCTGCTCGCCGCGCTCGAGAACAGTCTTCTGATCGCGGTCGCGGCGACACTGCTCTCGGTCGTGCTCGGCACGGCGGCGGCGTGGTTGTTTCACCGTTACCGGTACCGTGGCGTGCGCACGATCAGCACGCTCGCCTTCATCCCGATGGTGGTGCCGGAGATCATCATGGGCATCAGCCTGCTGGTCTTCTTCAAGAGCATCGACGTGCGGCTCGGCTACGGCACCGTGATCATCGCGCACACGACGTTCTGCTTCCCGTTTGTGATGGCGGCGGTGCAGGCACGGCTGGCCGGGCTCGACCCCTCGTTGGAGGAGGCGGCGCTCGATCTCGGCGCGACTCCCCTGAAGGCGTTCTGGCACGTGACGGTGCCGTACCTGATGCCGGGCATCGTCTCGGGTGCGCTGATGGCGTTCGCGCTCTCGATGGACGAGTTGATCGTCACCTATTTCACCTCAAGCTCGGCCTCGGCCACGCTGCCGCTGCGCATCTACGGCATGGCGAAGGTCGGGCTCAACCCGATGATCAACGCGCTCTCCACGATCTTCATTGTGGCAACGATCGTGCTGCTGCTCGCCTCCGAGTGGGTGAAGCGGCTCCGCCGCTGAACCACCGTCCCCCGCCCGCCGCCCCCGTCCCATCCATGAAGAAACGTCTCCGCTCCCTGCTTGTCCTCGGGCTCGCCCTCGGCGCCGCCCTCGACCTCGCCGCCGCCAAGAAGGAGGTCAACCTCTTCGGCTGGTCCGAATACGTACCCCAGACGGTCCTCGACCGGTTCAAGGAGGAGACCGGCATCACGGTGAACTACGAGACGTACGCCTCCAACGAGGAGATGCTCTCGAAGCTCCTCGGCGGCGCCGGCGACTACGACCTCGTGCAGCCCTCCGAATACGTCGTCGAGGCGTTGGTGAAGGCCGGCAAGCTCGCACCGAACGACTTCGCGAATGTCCCGAACATCCGGAACATCGCCCCGGCGTATCTGAACCGTCCGCACGACCCGGAGCAGAAGTACAGCGTGCCGTACATGGTCGGCGCGATCAGCATCGTCGTGAACACCACGCGGGTGAAGGAGCCGGTGACCGGCTTCAAGGACGTCTTCAGCGGCCGGTACGCCGGCCGCATCGTCTCGCTCAACGACAATCGCGAGCTGCTCACCTGGGCGCTGCAAACCCTCGGCCGCGACTTCAACGCCGTCACGCCCGAGAACATCGCCGCCGCGCGGCCGCTGCTCGAGCAATGGCTGCCGCAGGTGAAGATCTTCGACTCCGACAGCCCGAAGACCAAGCTGCTCAACGGCGATGTCGACCTGGGCATCGTCTGGCCGGGCGAGGCCGCGATCCTGTACCGCGAGGACAAGAAGTTCGCCTGCCTGCTCCCGGTCGAGGGCTCGCATGTGACGATCGACAGCCTGGTCATCCCGAAGGGCGCCCCCCACAAGGCCGAGGCGGAGCAGTTCATCAACTTCATCCTGCGGCCCGAAATCAGCGTGCTCATCTCCGAGGCCTTCCCGTACACCAACCCCAACGCCGAGGCCTGCAAGCTCCTCAGCCCCGAGCAGCTCGCCAACCCCGCGAGCTATCCCCAGGGCGTCGAGACGCTGCCCACGTTCAAGGACATCGGCAGGGCGTCGGCTCTGGTCGACCAGCTCATCACCGACCTGAAGAGCGGGTCCTGATCCGCCGCGCCGGGTGCCGACCGGCGCCCCCGCCCCCCCCCCCCCCCCCCCCCCCCCCCCCCCCCCCCCC
>JAEZSJ010000323.1 GCA_023443985.1 Verrucomicrobiota bacterium
GCCTCCGCGAGCGCCGCGACCTCGGCTGCGGCCTGGGCATGCTCGGCGGCGAACTCGCGCGCCTTCCGCCGCACGATCTCGAGCAGCAGCTGCTCGCGCTCGCGGGACAGCGCCGCGCGCTCGGCGCCCTCCGAGATTTCCGCGGCGGTGGCGAGGGCGCGGGCGGCAAGGTCGAAATTCTCGAGCTGGTAGCAGGCGGCGTGGGCGAGCTCGCGCAGTGCACGGCGCACGTTGGCCAGGTAGTCGGCGCGGGCGCGCACCCCGAGCTCGAGGCGGTCGGCCCCGGGGACAAACTCCTCCAGCAGCAGTCGATAAGCAGCCTCGAACTCCGCCGCCTCCGCGGCCTCCGGGCCCGCCGCGGGATCCAGCGGCGGCAGCTTCTCGACAATCGCGTTGCCGTGCAGAATGTCCGCCGTCTCCTCGAGGCGGCGACGCACCTCGGGGGTCGCCGCGAGCGTGGTGAGATGGGTGAGCCATGGCAGCACCCCGCAGCTGTCGAGCGTGCGCCGCTGGTACGCGATGATGCCCTCGAGCGCGGCGTCGACCACGCGGGTGCTCACCTCCCGGTAGATCTCCGCCTCGCGGCCGCAGATCGTCTCGATCACCTCGAGTTCGTCAGCCGCCTCCGCGAGCAAGCCGGCCGTGAGCGCGAGCCCCACGGAGCCGTCGCCGGTAAGCCGGCGCGTGGTGTCGCGCAGCAACAGGTCGACGCCCTGGACAACCTTCCCGATCGCGACCTCGAGGGCGCGTTCGGCGCGGGCGGGCACGTCGTGCACCTGCCGCGCGAACCGCACGTGGGCGGTGGCCTCGTGCCATTGGGCCTTCTGCGCGCGCGCGATCGCCAGGGAGGCATGGATCCCGCAGAAAGCGTCGGGCAAGGTGCCGCGCATCGCGTCGAGCAGCCCGACGGGCAGGCGCGCGTCGTTGAGAAGCAGGATACGCTGGCGGACGAGCTCCCAGAATTCGTCGCTGGCGCGCACCTGCGCCCATTCCTCGATCGAGGCCTTCCACCACTCGGTGGTCTCCTCCTCGATCACGCCGCCGCTGCGCTCGACTTCGAGCGCGGCGAGCTGGTGGAAGACCGCGAGATTGTGCACGGCGACGATGCGGCCGGCCGCGGCGTCGTTCTGCCAGCGCAGGAAGGCCGCGTCGGCGTCGCCCGCGAGCAGCGCGTCCATCGCCGGATCCGGGCTGTCGTCGGGATAGCTCGCCGGCCAGAACCAGAAGAACTCGTGGAGCAGGCGCGTGAGCGTGTCCTTGAGCTGTTGCGCGGAATCGCGGAGCTGCTCGGCCGTGGGGGGCGGGGCGGGGGCGAAGGCCCAGCTGAACTCCGGCGCCCCGAGCTCCACCGACAGCCGCAACTGCTCCAACCGGCGCTGGATGTCGCGCGGCCCGGCCAGCGCGGAAAGTCCGAGCCGACGGAACGGCGTGCACGTATGGAGGGTGGTCGTGGCCACCGAGACCAGCGGCGCCCACGGCACGCGCAGCACCTGCGGCGCCGCCTCGGCGGCGGTTTCTCGGTCGGCAAACGCGTCCTCGGACATTGTGGGGGTGGTTGTTGGAAACGGAAGGCAGGGTGGCAAACTTTCGCCACCCGCCGCTTGCTCGATCGTTTTGGGCTGCGCCCGGACGTTCAGCCCGGAGGCCAGGCCATCGGGCGTTGGCCGAGCAGATGCACGTGCAGGTGCGGCACGGACTCCCCGCCGTGGGGGCCGTTGTTGATCACGACGCGGAATCCCTGCGCGAGCCCGAGCTGCCTCGCGATCGCCGCGGCGGTCAACAGCAGGTGCCCAAGCAACGCCTGGTCGCCCGCAGCCGCCTCGGCGAGGCGGGGGATGGGCCGCTTCGGGAACACGATCACATGCACCGGCGCCTGGGGCTGGATGTCGTGGATCGCGAGGCAGAGCTCGTCCTCGTGGACGATGCGGGCGGGGATCTCCCGGGCGATGATGCGCTCGAAGATGGTGGCCATGGTTCTGGCCGTCACTTCAACTCATCGCGCGCGGCGAGTCGAGGCCGCAACACACGCCGGCCCGCTAGAAAACCATCAACTGCGCAGCGCCGCGCGGCCCGCGGGCAAATCCGGAGCGCCCCTCGCGCCGCCGGCGGCGTCTCGCGTCCCCGGGCTTGCGGCATCGCTCGGCGGGGCGGGCGTACCCCGCCACATGGCACGGCCGGTCGACTACAGGAACAGCAGCGTGAGGTTGGCCCGCTCACGCTTCCGCGCGACGGCGAGCGCGGCGAGGAAATCGAGCACCTCACGATAGGCGGTGCGCCGCCGGTCGGTCCAGCGCCGCCCGGGCGGGCAGAAGGTCGCGTGCAGGTTCGTGATCAGCAGCGTCGCCTCCGGATACGGTGCGAGACGCTTGAGGGCGTCGAGCACCTGCTGGCGCGTCCAGAGCGAATCGGCCGGCGCAGGGCTCTGTGCGGCGTCGCAGTGGGCGAAGCCGTGCTGCGGCTGCGCGTCCTCGCCGGTGAACTTGCGTTGCAGCACCTGCACGGCGGCGGCAAAGGCGGCCGGGGTGATCGCGGCCGCGCTCGCGCCGGCGACGGCCACGGCCCCGGTCTCGGCGAGCGCCAGCTCGATGCCGGCCTTGAGCTGCTGCGCGAGGTAGAGGTCCTGCCCGGTCACGCCGGCGAACACGGCGTTGAGGAGGTGCAACGCGGGAAGTTCGTGGGGCGCGCTCATGGCTCGGGGCGGCTCGGGTTCAGGCGGACGGCTTCTGCTTCACGAGGCCGCGGAGCTCGTCCATGAACTCGTTCACGTCGCGAAATTCCTTGTACACACTGGCGAAGCGCACGTACGCGACCTTGTCGATCAGGCGCAGGCGCGCCATGCAGGCCTCGCCCACCTCGCTGCTCGGGATCTCGGTGCCGAACTTCGCCTCCAGCTGGTCGACGATGTCCTCCACCGCCATGTTGATCTGCTCGAGATCGACGGGGCGCTTGTGGCAGGCGGCCCGGATGGCGCGCACGATCTTCTCGCGCTCGAAGGGCTCGCGGCGGCCGTCGCGTTTGATCACCACCAGGTCCTCGCGCACGACCATTTCCGTGGTGGTGTACCGGTGGCCGCATTCGAGGCATTCGCGGCGGCGGCGGATCGTCGTACCTTCACGACTGATACGCGAGTCGATCACCTTGTCCTCGATCGAGGTGCACTTGGGGCAACGCATGGGGAGAAACCGGAACGCAGAACGGAGAATTCAGAATGGGGAAGTGTTCAGGAACCGAACGTGTTGCGGGAGGGGCCAGGCGTTCCGCACTCTGCATTCTACCTTCCGCCTTGGCGCGCAGCGCGTGGTCAGTTCAAGGTCAGGAAGTTCTTCAGGAGCGTCATGCCCTCCTGGGTGGCGATCGACTCGGGGTGGAACTGCACGCCCCAGACCGGCAGCTCGCGGTGGCGCAGGCCCATGATCTCGCCCTCGGCGGTCTCGGCGGTGATCTCGAGGCAGGCGGGCAACGACGCGCGCTCGACGAGCAGCGAGTGGTAGCGGGTCGCGTTGAACGGATTCGGCATGCCGCGGAAGACGTCGGTGTTCTTGTGCAGGATGGGCGAGGTCTTGCCATGCATGAGCCGGCCGGCGCGCACGACCTTGCCGCCGAAATGGTGCCCGATCGACTGGTGCCCGAGGCACACGCCGAGGATCGGCTTCACGCCCGCGAACGCCTTGAGGATGTCGAGCGTCACGCCGGCCTCGTTGGGCGAGCACGGACCGGGGGAAAGCAGCACCCGCTCGGGGTTGAGCGCGAGCGCCTCGGCCGGGGTGATCTCGTCGTTCCGGAAGACCTTCTGCTCCACGCCCAGCTGGCCGAAGTACTGGACGAGGTTGAAGGTGAAGGAGTCGTAGTTGTCGATGACGAGCAGCACGGCGACGGAGGGTTGCGGCGTTGTTTTGGAGGTCAAGCGCCCGGCGGCGGTAGTTATTAACACCGCCGGACCCGACCTTTTGCCCGCTTCAACGGCGCCTCGGCTCCAGATCTCAACCCGTACCAATCCGCCCGCGGCCGTCCGCCGCCCCGCCCTTCCGCTTGCCTCCCGCCCCGCCCGGCCAAATCCTCCGCCGCCCATGCCGTCGCACTTCGAACTCCTGCTCACCGACACCGCCACCGCCGCCCGCCGCGGCCGGCTGCGCACGCGCCACGGCACCATCGAGACGCCGATCTTCATGCCCGTCGGCACGCAGGCGACCGTGAAGGCGATCACGCCCGCGCACCTGCGCGAGATCCACGCGCAGATCATCCTCGGCAACACCTACCACCTCAATCTCCGCCCCGGCTCCGAACTCGTCGCCAAGCTCGGCGGCCTTCACAAATTCATGGGCTGGGACGGCCCCATCCTCACCGACAGCGGCGGCTTTCAGGTCTTCTCGTTGGCGAAACTCCGCGACATCCAGGAGGACGGCATCGCCTTCCAGTCCCACCTCGACGGCGCCAACCTCTTCCTCGGCCCGCGCGAGGTCATGCGCATCCAGCAGAACCTCGGCTCCGACATCGCGATGGTCATCGACGAGTGCCCGCCCTGGCCCTGCACGCGCGACGAGGCCGCCGCCGCCGTCGCCCGCAGCCGCCGCTGGGCCGGCCAATGCCTCGCCATCGCCCGCGACACCGGCTGGCTCGAGGCCGGCCACCATGTGTTCGGCATCGTGCAGGGCTCGACCTTCGCCGATCTGCGCGCCGAGGCCGCCGCCGGTCTCCGCGAACTGGATTTCCCCGGCTACGCCGTGGGCGGCGTGAGCGTCGGCGAGCCCGAGCCCGAGATGCTCCACCAGGTCGGCGCGACCACACCGCACCTGCCCGCCGACCGCCCGCGCTACGCCATGGGCCTCGGCACCCCGCCGCAGTTGCTCAAGATGATCGCGCTCGGCATCGACATGTTCGACTGCGTGATGCCCACGCGCGTCGCCCGCAACGGCCTCGTCTTCACGCCCGACGGCCCGATCAACCTCCGCAACGAGAAGTTCCGCGAGGACCCGCGCCCGATCGTCGACGGCCTCGACAACTACTGCTGCCGCCACTTCAGCCGCGCGTATCTGCGGCATCTGCACAATGCCGGCGAGATGCTCGCCGGCACGCTGCTGACGATCCACAACCTGCACTTCTTCCTCGACCTCATGACCCAGGCCCGCGCGCACCTCGAAGCCGGCGACTTCGCTCCCTGGTCCGCCGCTTGGATCAAGCGCTACGAAGCCGGCGCGGCGGAGAAGGAGTGAACCTGGAAGTGAGACGCGGCGGAGAAAACGCCATCGACCATCCGCCGATCGCTCACTTGTGATCCCAGGGCAGCTCGATCTCGAGGCGCTTGTGCTTCCACACCTCGTAGCGCGTGAAGATCTTGCCGGGGTTCATGATCGCGTTCGGGTCGAGCGCCTGTTTCACGGCGATCATCGCGCGGATCGCGGGCTTGCTGTGCTCGAGCGCGAGGAACGGCGTCTTCGCCAATCCGATACCATGCTCGCCCGAGATCGCCCCGCCGAGGCGCTTCACGCCGCGCATGAGCTGCTCGACGGCCTTCACGGCCGCGCGGCTCTCCTTCTTGTCGGCGCGGTGGTACATGATGTTCACGTGCAGGTTGCCGTCGCCGAGATGGCCGAAGGTCGGCATCGCCAAGCCGTGGCGTTTCTTCAGCTTGTCGAGAAATTCGCCGAACGCCGCGTAGCTCTTCAGTGGCAGCACGATGTCCTCGTTCAGCTTCGCATCGCCGAGGGCGAACATCGCGGGCGAGCACCTGCGGCGCACGGCCCATAGATCCTCGGCCTCGTCGCGGCTCCTCGCCGCGCGCGAGGTCACCGCGTGCGCCTCGGCCCACTTGAGCACGATCTTCTTCTGCTCGGCGACCTCGGCGCTGGTGCCGGCGAGCTCGAGCAGCAGCACCGGCTTCTTCGGCGCCTCGGCGAACACCGGCTTGCCGGTCGCACTCTCCGCGCAGCCGACCGACGCCCGGTCGAGAAACTCCAAGATCGCGGGCTGCACGCGCGCGGCGATGAGCGCCTGCGCCGCCTCGAACGTCCGCGCTTCGTCGCGAAACGCCGCCAACAGCGTCCACCGCTCCGCCGGCGCCGGGATCAGTTTCAGCACCGCCTCGGTGACGATGCCGAGACAGCCCTCGCTGCCGATCCAGAGGTCGCGCAGATTGAAGCCGGCCGACCACTTCTTGAACTCGCCCGCCCACTGCACGCGTTCGCCGGTCGGCAGGTAGCCGGTGAGGCTGAGCACGTAGTCGCGCGTCACGCCGTACTTGCCGCCATGCATGCCGCCGGCGTTGCAGGCGATGTTGCCGCCGATCGTGCTGTATTCCTTCGACGACGGATCCGGCGGATAGAACCAACCCGCCGCCGCCGCCGCGCGCTGCACGTCGCCGACCTTCGCGCCGGCCTGCACGACCGCGAGCCCGGCCTCGGCGTCGATCCGGATCCTCGTGAGCTTGGAGAGATCCAGCACCCAGCCTCCAAAACGTGGTGACGCCGACCCCGTGAGCGACGTGCCGCCGCCGCGCAC
>JAEZSJ010000336.1 GCA_023443985.1 Verrucomicrobiota bacterium
GGGGGGGGGGGGGCCGGGGGCGTCCCCCGCCGCAGGCCCCCCGGACACCCTCTGCCGTCCGATGTCCGACCCTCCCCGCTATGGTGCGCGCATGAACGCCACCGCCTTCCGCCACCCGCGCCTGATCGCCCTCGCCAGCGAGCTCGACACCGACCGCCCCGCCGCCGTCTACGCGCCCACCGCCGAGCGCTGGGAAGCCGCCGGCGTCTTCGTCACCGACGACACGTTCACCCTGTCCGCCAGCACCGCCGCGCGCCACGGCGATCTCGGGGTGTTCACCCGCCATTCCGGGCTGCTCTCGTGGCTCTTCTTCGAACTGCGCCACGATCCCCGTCTCTCGGGCGGCCCCGGCGCCGAACGCGAGTTCTTCGGGCGCCTCGCCGACGCCGCCAACGCCCACCTCGCCGCCCACCAGCCGGAAGGGCCCGATGCCCGACCCCTGCTTTTTGCGGTGCTACGCGAGGCCGGCGAAATCCTCCGCGAGCGTTACGCGCGGCTCGAGGCGCAGCGCCGTCCCGCCCCGCGGCGGCTGGGCCGTCGCCGCACCGTGCCGGCATTTCCGCTGCTCGCGCTCGCAGCTGCCTGATCAGCCCCGGCGGGGCGCGCGTCAGTTCCTCCCGCCGCGCAGGACCTCGCGCACCACCGCCTGCGGACGCCGGTTGGCCGTGAGGTACGCCCGGCCGAGGTACTCCCCGATCACGCCAAGCATCACCAGCTGCGCGCCGGAGAACACCAGGAGCGCGGCCATCAACGAGCCCCAGCCGAACTCCGGCCCCTTCCCGGCGAAGTACAGGTAGATCACGCAGCCGACGCCCACCACGCCGAGCGCGCCGAGCAGCAACCCGAGCACTGTCGCGGCGCGCAAGGGGGCGACGGAGAAGCTGGTGAACATGTTCAGCCAGAGGCGGACCAACCGCCGGAGATTGTAGCCGCTCTGTCCCTGCTCGCGCGGCATGTGCGCGACCGGGATCGCCGTCACCGCACGCGTGCTCTGGAGGATGAGACCGTCGATGTACGGATACGGTCCCTCGTAGCGCACGATCTCGTCCACGATGAAACGGCTCAGGCAGCGGAAGCTCGAGAGGTAGAGCCCGCGGGGCTTGTCGAGCAGCCAGCCGGCCACGGCGTTGGTGAAGGCGCTGCCCCAGTTGCGCCAGGAGGCGTGCTCCTTCACCGCGCGGTAGTCGCCGAACACCACGTCGAACCCGCCGGCCTGCGCGGCGGCGAGCAGCTTCGGCACCTCCACGGGCGGGTTCTGGCCGTCGTCGTCCATCGTCACGACCCAGCGGCCCCGCGTGTGGCGCAGACCCGTGAGCACCGCGTTGTGCTCGCCGAAGTTGCGCGCGTGGCTCGCGACGGTCACGGGCACGACGCATGTTTCCACAATCTGGCGACAGACACCGATCGTGTCGTCGGGACTGCAATCGTTCACGAGCACGATCTCCAAGCCGCCCTCGATCGGCAGCGCCGCGAGCTCGGCCACCACGCGCGCGATGCTCCCCTCGCTCCGATAGAGCGGGATCACGATGGAAAGAGTCGGAACGTCGTTCATGGCGCAAAAATCAGGGCCGCCCGGCCTGCACCCACGCACGCACTGCGGCGGCGACAGCATGGACGTCCTCGTCGCGCAGCGCCGGGTGCACGGGCAGGCTCAACACCTCCGCACAGCAACGTTCGCACTCCGCGAGCGTTCCGGCCTCGGCCGGAGCCCACCGCGCAAACGCCGGCTGGCGGTGCAGCGGCACCGGGTACAACGCCTGCGCCACGATCCCGCGCCCCTCGAGCCAGAGTCGCAGCCGCTCGCGGCCGGCCGTGCGCACCGCGTATTGATGAAACACCGGCACGACCTCCGCGTCCGCCGGCGGCGGCAACCCGAGCCCCGTCCCCGCCAGCTCCGCGGCATAAAGCGCGGCGAGCTCCCGGCGCCGTGCGTTCTCCCCGTCGAGGTGCCGCAGCCGCACGCGCAGCACGGCGGCCTGCAGCTCGTCGAGCCGACTGTTCCGCCCGCCCGCGCCGCTGCTCACGTAGCGCTCGCGCCAGCCGTATTGACGCAGCGCCAGCGCCTCCGCGGCGATGCCCGCGTCGCTGGTGACGACCGCCCCGCCGTCGCCGAGCGCGGCGAGGTTCTTTGTCGGATAGAAGCTGAACGCCGCCGCGTGTCCCCACGTGCCCACCTTCCGGGCACCAAGCGCCGCGCCGTGCGCCTGCGCGCAGTCCTCGACGACGAGCAGCCCGTGCTCCGCCGCGAGCGCCAGGAGGTCCGGCATCGCGCACGGCTGGCCGTAGAGATGCACCGGGACGATCGCCCGCACCCCGGCACCGCGCGGCGACCCGAGCAACTCCCGCAGGCGCTGTGGGGAGAGGCACAGCGTCGCCGCGTCGACGTCGCAGAACACCGGCACGCCGCCCGCCGCGAGCACGCCGGCGATCGTCGCCGACACGGTGTTGGCCGGCAGCACCACGCCTTCGCCCGACTTCAGGCCGACAGCCCGCAGGGCGATCTCGATCGCGTCGGTGCCGTTGGCCACCGTCACGCAACGGGCCGCGCCGAGCCACGCGGCGAACCCGGCCTCGAAGGCGTCCACCTCCGGCCCGAGGATGTAGCGGCCGCTCTCGAGCACGCGCGCGATGGCGGCACGCACCTCTTCGGCGCACAGGGCGAGGTTGGCTTTGGGGTCGGCGTTGGCGATCATCGGGAAACGGGCGGCGGCGCGCGGGCCGCGGGTCAGAGATAGTGCTTCAGCTCCTTGCGATAGAACCCGAGCGTGCGGCGCAGCGCGACCGGCAGCGCGGTCCGCGGCGACCAGCCGAGCGTGTCCCGGATGAGCGTCCAGTCCGCATAGTAGTCGCCGATGTCGATCTTCTTCCGCTCGGCGGGAAACGCGCGCACCGCGTATTCGCCGGATCCATTCACCACGACGAGGAGCCGCGCGAGCTCCGCGAGCGAGACGCGCTCCCGCCCGCCGAGGTTGAAGACCCGGCCCGCGGCCGCCGGGTGGCGTGCCGCGAGCAACAACGCCGCCACGCAGTCGTCCACGTAGGTGAAGTCGCGCAGCTGTTCGCCGCCCCAGACCTCGATCGGCCGCCCCTCCAGGAGCTGTCGCACCCACACGCCCACGAAGGTCTGCCGCGCGTCCTTCACGCGCATGCGGGGCCCGATCGTGTTCGTGAGCCGCAGCACGCACGTGCGCAGCCCGTGCACCTGGTGGTAGAGCGTGTGGTACCACTCGCCGGCGCACTTGTTGATGCCGTTCACGTCCACCGGCCGGATCGGGTGTCTCTCGTCGACCGGGAGGTAGTCGGGCTTGCCGTAGATCTGGCGCGTGCTGGCGAAGACGACCGCGATGCCGGGATTGTGCTTGCGGCACGCCTCGAGGATCGAGAGCTGCGCCCGGCAGTTGATCTCGAGGTCTGTCGCGGGATCGTGGATCGAGTCGAGGTGGCTCGTCTGGCCGGCGAGGTTGAAGAGCACGTCGCGATCCTTCACCAGCACCGGGAGAACGTGCTCGTCGCGCACGTCGGCGAGGTTGACCCGCACCTTCTTCTCCAGGCCGCGCAGGTTGCGCAGGTTGCCGCCGTATTCAGGGATCAGGCTGTCGACGACGACCACGTCGGCTCCGTGGCCGACCAGCGTGCGGGCGAGGTTCGAGCCGATGAAGCCCAGCCCGCCGGTGATGAGCACGCGTTTGCCGGCATAGAACTGCGCGTCGCTGATTTCTGGGGAGGCCACGATCCGCACAGGATCGCCGCGGCAAGGTGGCGTTCAACCGCGAAACGCGGCGTTCCGCCCGGTCAGGCCGCCGGTTTCCGCGCCGCCGCCGACACCGAAACCCCGCATGGGAAGACCCCGCCGCACGCCAGCCACGCCCGCTCGAGCGCCATCATCACCCGCATCGGGACCACGATCCACCACGGGTACGCTCCCACATCGCTGCCCTGCGGCGCCGGCAGGAGTTTGCGCCGCACCCACACCAACGGCAGCGGCAGGAAATTCCAGTGCGTCGCGTACACCGGCTCGAGACCCGCCGCGCGCAGCAGCCCCCGCAGCTCGGCCCGCGTGAAGCGCCACCGCGCACCCACACTGACATCGTGGTACGAAAGGAGCCAGCGGTGCGCCGGTTCGTTCACGACCAGCACCCCGCCGGGGCGCAGACAGCGCGCCGCCTCGCGATACGCCGCCAGCGGCTCCTCGAACTGGTGAACGACATCGATGCACGTGATCACATCGAAACTCGCGTCGGCATAGGACAACGCGAGCACCGAGCCCTCGTCGACCGGGCAGTCGGTGCGTTCCCGCGCCAGCCCGACCGCGAAGGGCGAGAACTCCACGCCGCGCAACGTGGCCGCCGGAAACCAGTTCCTGAGCCGGCGGAGCAGGCCGCCCGTGCCGCAACCCGCGTCGAGCCACGCACCGTCGACGCGCGCCCCGGCGCGGCCCAACGCCCGCCGCACATGCCCATGTAGCGCCGCGTAATGCCACATCGTGTCCTCGCAGGCGGCCATCCGCCGGTGCTCTTCGGGGATCATCGGCCGATGCGACCAAAGCCGCTCCCTGCTGTCAACGCGTCGACTGTGCCAACGCCTTCTTGACGCTCCTCCCGCCGCCGCCGAGCGTCGCGCCGTCCTCCCCGCGGCCGCTCGCGGCCGCGCCTCCCCGACATGCGCCCCCCACTCTTTCCGCTCTCCACGCGCCGCGCGTGGCCGCTCCTCGTCGTCCTCGCGGCCGTGCTCCTCTGGACCGGCTACACCGGCCGGTGGAGCGCCGCCGACTGGCGCACGCCCGACGACTTCGGCGGCGATCCCTGCGAGATCCTTGCCCGCGTGCGCATCGCGATGGAGGCGCCGCTCGCGCCGCTGACCGGCTTCACGGCGGTCACCCGCGTGGGTGCCCCGTTCGCCGCCGACTGGTCGCGCTATCCGGTGGGGGACAGCCCGACCTTCGCCCTGGCCGGCCTGCTCGCCCGCGCAGTGGGTCCTTTCGCCGCCGTGAACCTCGTCGGTTGCCTGCTGCTCGCCGCGACCGCGTTGTCGTTCTTTCTCTGCGGCCGCCGGCTCGGCTGGCGCCCCGAGTGGGCCGCCTGCGGCGCGTTGCTCTTCGCTTTCAGCAACTACCACCTGCGCTGGTTCGTCACGCTCAGCTTCACCCAGACCTGGACGCTCCCGCCGCTGCTGCTGCTCTGCTCCTCCGCCGCCCGTCCGGCGCCACCGCCCCCGTTGCGGCGCGGGCCGTTGCTCCGCGCGGCCGGCCTCGGTCTCTGGCTGGGTTTCGGCAATCCCTACTTCGTGTTCTTCGCCGGTTGCATCGCCTTCGGCACCTTCGGTCTGGGGGGGCTCCGGCGCGTGCCGTGGCGTCGCCTCGCGCCGCTCGCGACGCTGGTCGGGGCGATGGCCGTCGCGGTGCTCCTGGCCCATTGGGCATTCGTGGCCGCCAAACTCGCCGGCGCTCCCGGCACCGACCAGTTCGACCGCGGCTACACCGGCGCGGAGCTCTATGCGTTGAAGCCGCTCGATCTGGTGATCCCGCCCGCCGACCACCGCAGCCGGCTTTTCCGCGATGTCGGGCAGGTGTATTCGGCGTTCTCGGCGCTCAAGGGCGAGTTCTTCTACAACTACCTCGGTCTGGTCGGCCTGCTCGGGCTGGGCCTGCTCGCCTTCGGCGGGCTGCGCGCGGTCGTCGGTCGGGACCGCCGCCGACGCATGCCCGACGCCGTCCATGGAGTCATCTGGTGCGGCCTGATCGGCACGGTCGGCGGCGGCACCGCCGCGCTCGCGTTGCTCGGGGTCGACTGGTTTCGCGCGAGCAACCGCATCGGCGTGTTCTTCTCGCTCTGGGCGCTGCTCTACCTCTGCGGGGCGCTGCACCGCGCCACCCGGGACCGCGGCCGTGGGTTCACGTTGATGGCCGCGCTCGCGCTGGGCACCGCCGGTTGGTTCGAGCAGACGCCCTGGGCCGATTTCGCGCGGACGCGCGCCGGGATCGCCGCCAAGCTGGAGGAGGACCGGGGCGCCGCCGCCACGCTTGAACGCAGCCTCGGGGCACACGGGCGCGTATTCCAACTGCCGTTCGTGCCCTTCCCCGAGGCGGGTTTCACGGCCATGCTCCGCGACTACGAGCACTTCCGGCCGTTCCTCGCCTCCACCACGCTGCGCTTCTCCTACGGAGCGCTGCGCGGCGGGGAGCAGTCCGACTGGGGCGTCGCCACCGCTCGACTACCAGCTGCGGCCCTGGTCGACCGGTTGCAGACCACCGGCTTCAGCGCGCTCTGGGTGGACCGTCGCGGCTACGCCGATGGCGCAGCCCCCCTGCTGGCCGCCCTGCGCGATCTCGGGCTGCCCGAGATCGCCACGCCCCGCGCCGAGGTTGTCGTGTTCCGCCTCACCCCGAAGCTTCCGGCCACGCCGCCCTCGGTGGCCGACGCGCGCATCGTCACGCTCTGGAATCCTCAAGCCGTGCCGGCCGCCGGCCAGCCCTGGCTCCTCGCCCGCGACGGTTGGTGGCCCGTCGAGCTCGACGGCGGCCGCGCCTGGCGGTGGGGGCGGCGCGTAGCCCGGGTCCGCCTCGACTGGGACCAGCCGCAACCCGCCGCCGGCGAACTGCGTTTCACCGCGACCGCGGTGGCCGATGCCAGTCTCACCGTGCGCCTCGGCGGCCGCACGCTCGGTCGCGTGGAGCTGACCGGAAGCCGCCCGCGGGAGGTCGTGCTGCCCTGCCCGCTCACGTCCGGCGTCGGCGAGTTGGTCTTCGAATACGACGGTCGGCTGCGCCGCTACGGCCGCGACCAGCGCCTGATCGGCTTCATGGTCGAGAACCTCCGCTGGGTCGCGCGCTGACCGCGCCGCGGCCGGCCGCGCGGCCCGATTCCCGTTGGACACCGCCGTCGTGCCCGTCGTTAATTTCCCCGTCTCATGCCCGCCGCGAACCCGCGCCTCTCCTCGCCCGCCAGCCGTTGGTCCCATTTCAAGGGGCTCTTTCACGACGAGTTCGATCTCGAGTCCCACTGGCTCCGGCTCGAAGCGCGGATCGTCGTGCCCGCGTTTGCGGACGTGCGCCGGGTGGTG
>JAEZSJ010000039.1 GCA_023443985.1 Verrucomicrobiota bacterium
AGACATCGGCGAGCTCGTTGGCGGCGAAGGCCAGGACGGAGGCGCCGGCGGCGTCGCGGATCGTGATGGTGTGGAACTTCGCGTGGCCCTTCGTGGCGGTGAACCGGAGGCGCATCGGGCCGCGCAGCGCGTCGTCGGGCTTCTCGACCGTGCCGGAGATGGTGGCGAGGAGGAAGGGCGCGCCGGCGACGGCCACGGGGTCGAAGTCCTTCGCGAGCACGACATCGGCCGCGACCACGTTGAACACGGTCTGGCCGGCCGCCTTGAAGAACGTCTCCACGGCGCCGATCTCGACCGTGTAGCGGCCGGCCGGCAGGTTCGCGATGGTGACGGTGAAGTCCGTGCCGTGGACCTCTTCGCGGTAGGCCTCGGGCGCGAAGCCTGTGCCGGAGACCGCGGGCGTGGTGTCGGTCTGGTGGTGGGCGAAATCGCCGCTCACCGTCACCGCACCGCCGCAGGTGGTGCAGGCCTCGTCGGCGCCGGAGACGGTCGCCGAAAGCGCGATGAAGAAGGCAAGGAACGGGACCGGGAGAAGACGGCGGAGACGCATGGCGACGGGAGACGGTTGTAGATTGCAGCAGTTACTTCGCCCAGGCGGCCCCTTCCGGGGTGCGGCGCCAGGCGAAGTAGGTGTCGAGCACCTCGAGCGCGGACTCGCTGGGCACGGGGCCGACGGTGGCGGTGTTGTGGAGGACCATCACCTTCGGCTCGGCTTCGGAGAAGCGCGGCCACACCGGCAGACCGGCGCCGTTGGGGTCGCCGAACTTCGTGAAGTTGGTCCAATAGGTGGCGACGGTATCGGAGATCGCGAGGTCGCCCGGCGTGAGCTTGGGGTCGTTGCGGTCGAGCGTCTGGAAAACGTAGGGCACATCGACGCCGTGCGGCATGCCGTGGTCGGCCGCCGGGGAATCGGCCGGGCGCTCGGCGTGCTGGTCGAAATAGTAGAGGAACACCCGGGACTTGCCGGTGCGGGACTGGAGGCGGGCCCAGCTCCACGTCTGCCAGCCGAAGGCGGCGTCGCGCATGAGGTCGCGGGCGGTCTTGCCGACGCGTTCCCCGTCCGGCGGATACACAGCGAGCAGGCTGTCGGCGAAGGGGCCGTAGCGGAGGCGCGTGTTGGCGACGTATTCCTCGGGGGTCTTCTCACGAGCGAAACTGAGGCCCTCGTCGGAGTTGTAGCCGATGAGCACGTCGACGTCGTTGAAGCGGCCGGCCTCGTAGAGCTTGAACTGGTCGTCGACGATCACGCGGCCGTCGACGATGGGCCAGGAGGACGGGTTGCCCCAACCGCCGGGGAGCTTGTCGGGCGTGAGCTGGCGCAACTCGGCGACGTTCTTCGCGCCGGCCTTCGCGGCGTAGTCGAGACCGGCCTGCTCGGCGGCGGCGAGGCCGCGCATGTTCTCGCCCGGGTAGGTGGTCGGACGGGTTGGGCCGAAGTTGCCGCCGCTCTGGGAAATCGCGCCGCGGAAGAGGCCCTTCGCCTCGGGCGAAGCGCAGAGCATGCTCACCGAGATGCCACCCGCGGACTCGCCGAAGATGGTGACCTTGGCGGGGTCGCCGCCGAAGGCCGCGATGTTGCGCTGCACCCAACGCAGGCCGGCGATCTGATCCTGGAGACCGTAGTTGCCGGAAACCTTGTGCGGGGACTCGGCGCTGAGCTCCGGGTGGGCGAGGAAGCCCAACGAGCCGACCCGGTAGTTGATGCTCACGAGCACGACGCCCTTGCGCGCGAGGTGTTCGCCGTTGTGGACGGGGGTCGAGGTGGAGCCGAAGGCGAAGCCGCCGCCGTAGATCCACACGAGCACGGGCAGGCGCTCGTCGGCGGACTTGGCCGGCGTCCAGATGTTCAGGTACAGGCAGTCCTCGCTCACGTTGCCCTTGCCGTCGCCCTGGTAGGGATCGGCGCCGAACTCGGTCGAGGGGCGCACGCCGTCCCATTTCGCGTGCGGCTGCGGCGCCCGCCAGCGGAGGTCGCCGACCGGCGGCGCGGCGAAGGGCACGCCGCGGTAGACGGTGAGGTCGTTCTCGACCACGCCCTGCACCAGGCCGTACTCGGTCGGTGCCGGCGCAGGCAGTTGGGCAAAGGCCGCCGCGGCGGCGAACAGGGGAAGCGAGAGGAGCAACGGGCGAAGGGCCATGGCGGGATGATCAGCGGGTGACGCCGACGACGATCTGGGTGAACGAGTGGGCCGGGAACGAGTAGTGCAGCGAGGTGCCCTGCGTGGCGATCTGCTCGACCTTCGGCGGGTAGGTGTCGCGCGCTGCGTACGTATACGGCGCGTCGGAGATGTCGTCGTTGGCCACGAGGCTCACCGAGGCGGTGGGCGCGAACGTGCCGACGATGCTGCGGATATCGGTGGCGATGGCCTCGTCCTTGTGGCGATTGACGACGTTGAGGACGACCTGGCCGGCCTTCGCGTCGTACACGGCGGACACGTCGAGGTACGGAATCTTCGAGTAGTGGTCGCTGGTGCGGAAGGTGTCGCAGACGACGGTCGGCGAGAGCGCGGTACCGCGGGCGCGAGTGGAGAAGAGCTTGAAGGTGTAGAAGAGCGGCGACTTGTAGGTGGCGTCGGTCTCCGGGTCGCGGCCGAGGATGGAGGTCAGCAACGTGTAGTTGGCCATCTTGACGGTATCCGAGTGACGGATGAAGGCGTTGAAATACTGCGCGAGCGCGAGCGTGGAGAGGTGGCCCTTGCGGAAGGGCGGCGCCCACTCGTCGACGGCGATATACATGGGCTTCTTCTGGTGGATGGTGTGCACGGCCTTGATCTGGCCGGCGACGATCTCGATGCGCTCCTCGAGATCGATGCCGCGCTGGCCCATGAGCACATAGTAGTCGTCGGACGGGTCCCAGTAACGGTGGAGGGAGACGTAGTCGGCGATGCCGTAGAGGCCCTTCACGACGGTCCAGGTCCACTCGATCCAGTCGAGGTTGTCCTTGTAGTTGGCCGGGCCGTTGGCGACGAACTCGAGCTTGGTGCCGGGCGAGCTGTGGCTCATGACCTTGGCGGCCTCGCGGGCGAACTTCACGTAGTCCTCGGCGTTCTTGTAGCCCATGATCCAGGACTCGCCGTCGACCTCGTTGCCGAGCCCCCAGTACTTGATGGCGTAGGGCTCGGGGTGGCCGTTCTCGGCGCGCTTGTCGGCCCAGTAGGTGCCGACCGGGGCGTTGCAGTATTCGACCCAGTAGCGGGCGTCGTCGAGGGTGCCCGTGCCCATGTTGATACAGACGACGTTCTCGGTGCCGATGAGCTTGTTGAGCTCGACCCACTCGTCGGTGCCGACCTGGTTCGGCTCGACGACACCCCAGGCGAGATCGATGCGCTTCGGGCGCTTGTCCTTCGGGCCGATGCCGTCGCGCCAGTCGTAGCCGGCGACGAAGTTGCCGCCCGGCCAGCGCATCTGGGTGAGCTGGAGCTCGCGCGCCGCCTCGAGCATGTCGGTGCGGAAGCCGTTCTTGTCGGCGAGCGGCGACTGCGGATCGTAGAGCGGGCCGTAGAGGGTGTTGAACTTCAGCTCGGGCCGGTTGAAGCCGATCGGCTCCATGAACATGCCGTAGATGCGGGGGTCGACCTCGTCGATCACACGCTCGACATCAATCTTGATGGTCGCGGTGCCGGCGAAGAGCCCGAGGGGCAAAACGGCGAGGGCGACGAACAACACACGGGGGAATCGTTTCATTCTGGGGAAAAGTTAGCCGTCTAACGACTGAGTGCAGACCACCCCGCACCGCGATCGCGACTAGTCTTTCGTACAAGTTTACCTAGCCGAACCGCCGGACCGCCCCGTACACCGCCCCACCGCATCCATCAGTCCACGACGCGCGTGCGCAACGGCGCACCGGCGGTGGCGCGCGATCCGCTCCCGCGCGGCCGGCTCCGATCCATCCCGGCGGCGGCGGCGCCGCCGCGCCCGCTCCGCCGACTCCATATGGTTGATGCCGCGCTTGATGCCCGTGAGCACGGCCTGCGTGCGGTCGGCAACGCCCAGTTTCGAGAAGATGCTGGCGAGATGCACCTTCACCGTCGACTCGACGAGATTGAGGGACAGGCCGATCTCCTTGTTTCGGAGGCCGCGGCCCACGAGGGTGAGCACCTCGATCTCCCGGGCGGACAACTGCGAAGAGAGGCGGCCGGCAAGCCGGCGGGCCTCGTCGTCGTGCACGACCTGTTCGCCCGCAGCGATCCGCCGGATGCCATCCATGAGGACGTCGAACGAGGTCTCCTTGCCGAGGAAGCCGCTGGCGCCGGCCGCCAGCGAGGCGGCGATCTCGCTGCCGCTGGCGTAGCTGCTCAACACAAGGACGCGCACATCACGGAACTCGCGTTTCAGGGCGCCGATCGTCTCGATGCCGTTGCGGTTGGGCATCCGGAGATCGAGCAAGACGACATCCGGGCGGTGCTGACGGTAGAGGTCCACGGCCTCGATGCCGTCCGTCGCCTGCGCGACAACCTCCAGATCCGGCTGATTGCCGATGGCGAACGACAGCCCCGCGCGCACGATCATATGGTCGTCCACCAACAGGACGCGGATCTTCTTCGTTTGGTTCTCAGTGGTCATAAAGTTTCCTTCGCAGGATGCACGAGGGGCACGGTCACGCGAACGGTCGTGCCCCGGCCCGGGGCGCTCTCGATCTCGACCGCGCCGCCGCTCATGCGGGCCCGGTTGTTGAAGTTGGGCAGGCCGAGGTGGCAGCCGGCCTTGTTGCCGACCGTCGCCGGGTCGAAGCCGCAGCCGTTGTCGGCCACCGCGAGCGTCACCGCCTGGTCCGAATAGGCGAGCACCACCTCGATCCGGGTCGCCTCCGCGTGTTTGACCGCGTTGGCGATCGCCTCCTGTGCGATGCGCAGGAGATGGTGCTCGGTCGTGCCGTCGAGCGGGCGCGGCGTGCCCTCGATGCGCACCGTTGCGACGCCGGACAACGGCGCCAGCCGCGGGACGATCCGTCGCAGCACCGTGTCCAGGGACTCGGACTGGAGCATCGGCGAGTTCAGGCCGCGCACGGCGTTGCGCAGTTCGTCGCGGCAGTACGACACCATGTTGATCGCGGCGGTCAGGCCGTTTTTCACCGTCCCCGCGCACTCGGCGATCCGGGAGGTGGCCTCCAATTGCAGGAGCAGGCCCGCCAGCCCCTGTTCGAGGCTGTCGTGGATCTCCCCGGCGAGGCGGTTGCGCTCGGCGAGCGTGGCGTTGGTCGTCGCCTCCTCGCGCAGGCAGTCCATCGCGTTGCGCAGCTCCGCAGTGCGGCGGTCGACCTGGCGTTCGAGCGTGGCGAGCCGGACCCGTTGGCGGTGCGCGGTGTACCGGGACACCAGCCACGTCAACAGCAGGGCCGCCAGGGGATAGGCAATGTAGGCGGGCCAGCTCCGGAACCAGGGCGGGGTGACCGAGAGCCGATAGGTGGCACCCGCGCCGACCGGGCCGAGCGTATCCACAGCCCGGACCTCGAGCGTGTAGTGTCCCTCCCGGAGGTCGGACAGGAGGACGGAGGAACCGGTGTTGGCGCGCACCCACGGGGTGCCGCCCAACCGGTACTCGTAGGAAAGCGGACGCACGGGCGCGTAGCTGCCCGCGAAGAAGTCGAGCTGGAGGCTGTTCTGGGCGTAGGCGAACGAACCGAGATCCTGCGCGCCATCCGCCTTCAGCGGAAGCCGCGCGCCGGCGCGGGTGTCGTGCAGGGCGACCAGAACCGGCCGGACCTGCGCCGCCACCGGCTCCCGCAGCCGACCCTCCAGCCGATAGAGCGTGTTGCTGGTCGAGGCCCAGACTCCGCCCCCGGCCGGGCAGCGCACAAACGGCGTCGCCTCGTTGAGGCCGCCGTAGGTGTTGAAGTCCGGTTCGTATCCACCGTCACGGGCCCGCGCGGGGAACACCCCGCGGGCATGCGACACCCAGAGGGTGCCCGCCTCGTCCAACGCGAACCGCTGCAGCAGGTACGGGGAACGCTCGACCAGCCGCTTCAACTCGGGCGCCTCGACCGGCGCCAGCGTGCGGTCGTCGAGATACAGCGGGGTCCGGCCGGAACCGCACAGCACCACGGTGGAGCCCACGATGCTGACGTTCACCCAGTTGCGTTCCTCCCATGCGAAATCCTCGAAGAGGCGCGTCCGCAGCTCGCCGTCCACGAGCGCGACCTGCGCCACTCGGTTCAAGCCCAGCTCGATCCACACCGTACCGTTCCCCGAGTGGGCCACGTACGGGTATCCGATCCCCGGCGCCCGGGGTGCACACTCTTCCCAGACGCCGGCGCGGCGGCGGCGGATGGCGGCGATCGTGTCCGTGGCGATCACCAGACAGGTGTCGGGATCCAGTTCCATCAGACGGGCCACGTTCACCCCCGGGAACACCAGCTCCGACGTGCCTGCTTCCGTCATCTCGTGCACGCCGCTGCCGTTCCCGATCAGGAGCGAGCCGCCCACCGTCGCGATCCCCCAGCTCAGGTTCCCCGGCTGCCCCGCCAACGGCCGGAAACCGCGGCGGGTTCCCGCCTCGTCGGCGTAGCCCTCGAAAACTCGTCCGCCGGAGCACACGATCGTGCGCCCGCCCCACTGCAGGACCTGCGGCCAGTTCACCGTGATCCCCTGCTCCAGCCCGAAGGTCGCAAACGGCTGCCGGTGCAGGAGCTTGAGCACGCCCCGCTTCGTGATCGCCCAGAGCACGCCCGGCTCCTGGCTGTTGAGTGCGGAGATGCTCTTGAAATCCGAGTCGTCCAACACGCGGGTCACCTCCCCGCGGGAGTCGAGCAACAGCAGCCCGTGCCCGAGCAGCGACATCGCGAACCCGCCCTCGGGCAGCTTCGCCAGCGCCCCGACCGGCCCCGGGAAGTTCCCGGTGTTTCCATCCCGCACATACTCCAGCCGCCCGTCACGCAGCACCAGCAGCTGCCCGGCGGTGGTGGCGATCATCAGGCTCGAGACACCGTCCCCCGCCGAAGCGATCACCGGCGAGACGCCCTTCGCATCCAGCTCGGTCGGCGTCAATGTGCCCCTCGCGACATCCAGGAAGAACATCCCGGAGCCGAAGGTCGTGACGACGAACTTGCCCGCCAGCGGAAACAGCCAGGACATGCCCGCGACCGGGAAATAGCGCTGGGCACCGCTGGCCCGGTCGAGATGCACCACCCCGTCCTGTCCCCAGAAAAACACGCCATCGGCGGTGCAGTAGATGTCGCGAAACTCGCATGACTGCACCCAGGGCGGGGCGTCGGGCGGCACCAGCGCCACCGGCTCGAGGTCGCCGGTCGGCGTGCGCCGGATGACTCCCCAGGAGCCGAACGCGCCGTAGAAAAGCGCGCCGTCCGCGCTGCGGACGACCCGGTTGAAGCTCAACCCGGCCCCGTCCCCCCGCCACGCCGTCCGCCAACTGCCGTCGTTGAGCAGGAACAGCTCGTCCTGCTGCGCCACCGCCACCCGACCGTGGGCATCGTGCAGCAACTGCAGGTTCCGCGCGGAACTGCCGATCTCCTCCATCGGATAGAGTCGCGTCGTCGGGGCCCCGTCGGAGGGCTTGAGCACGATGGCCCCGCCGCGCAGTGGCGCCCCGAGGAACAGCACTCCGAGCAGCCCGCAGAGCAACCCGGCGACACCGACACGCGGCCGGGGCCCGGACGTCCGTCGCGGCCTACTGGATGTGCCTGCTCGCATGGGATGGGGCATGTGGGGTCCAAGAATTGCGGAGCACACGCTCCCGCTCGTAAAGGCACATCGGACCAAACCGGCATAGTACTTTAGTACTATCCTGCTGTGCTTGCGGCTTCCCGGGGCCATGCCTCCGGCGCGACCACGCCCCGCGCCTGAAGCCGCGAGGGAGAGAATCACCGTCCGCCGCGGGACGGACCATCGATCCAGACGCCGACCTCGTGCACCCGGTCGAAGTCCGGGCTCCACTCGGGAATCGGCGCGAGCAACCACCGCCATGTGCGATCCGGCTTCCGCAAACCGTCCATGCCGGGCATGGGCCGGCGTTTCAGTTCCCGTCCATCCGGCGCGACATCGATCCGAGCCCGGTCGCCGAGCAACACCCGTACGCCCGGCCGCGCGGCCAGCCAACGCAGGTGCCGCCGCGCCGCCGCCCCGCCGCACCGTTCCACGAACGCCTCGTCGTCGCGCGCCGCCGGAAACCGGTCCACCGGCACGACGCCGAGCTGGGAAATGCAGTTGGCGGAAACGACCAGATCCGGCTCCCCGCCGGGAGGCGGCCCGGGATCGCCCCGGGCGAACAGGCTCTCGACCTGCGCCGGCGTGAGGCTGCGCCAGCCGCGCGCCAGCTCCGCCAACACCCCGGTCGCATCCCAGACCTCCGCGCGCACTTTGCCGGCGCTAGTCCGGGCCAGCCGCCGCAACTCCGGTCCGAGCACCACATCCGTGAGCACGACCTGGTCGAAACGCGCCGCCAGCTCCGCGACCGGCACATCCCGACAGTCGCCCGCGCCGATCACGAGCACCAGCGCACGCGTGCGGCAACGCTCCGCCCCCTCGAGGATGGCGGCCCGGCTCGCCGCCAGATGCGGCCCCCACGCGGCCGCGGTGCGGCGATGCCGGTGCGTGATCGCGACGTGTTCGCGCGCCATGCCGAGCAGACGCGCCCACGGGGGGCAGCGCAGGGTGAGATAGCGCAGCAGTTCGGCCAACATGCGCCCGCGAGCAAAACCGCGCCGCGCCTGCGCTCAACAACTCTTCTCCGCACCCGCCGTTGGCTCCGGCGGCAACGGCGCACCACGGGCCCCGAGGAACGCGCGCACCTCCCCGAACGTCGGCGGGTTCACGCAACCGGGGGCGGTGGTGCAGACCAGCGCCGCCACCGCGCACGCGAACCGCACCATGGTCTCGTCGCTCCAACCGCACAACAGACCATGGATCAACGCGCCGCGGAAACTGTCGCCTGCACCCGCGCTGTCGACCACCTCGACGGGGAACGGCGGCAGCTCGTGCCGCTCGCCCGGCGTGGACCGCCCCGGCGCCCCCCC
>JAEZSJ010000100.1 GCA_023443985.1 Verrucomicrobiota bacterium
GATAGTAGGTCGCGTAGTAGATCGCCACCGAACCGCGCACGACGTAACCGACGGTGCCGATCACGCACACCGCGCAGAGCAGCAGCCACTGGTCGTTGCGCAGCAGCGGCCCGAGCTGGGCGAGGAAGGGCCGCGGGTCGGGCCGGTGCTTCACCCGCTCCGTGGTGGTGGCGAAGCAGAAGAGAAACAGGATTGTGGAGACGGCGCCCATCACGCCCATCGCCACCTGGTAGCCGCGGGCCCGGTCCTCGCCCCACCATCCTGCGACGATCGGCACCGCCGTGCTCACGGCGAGCGCGGCGATCTTGGCGAAGAAGAGCCGGTAGCCGTTGGCGGAGAGCCGCTCCTTCGGGTCGTCCGTGAGCACGCCGATGATCGAGATGTACGGAATCGTGACCGCCGTGAACACGAGCGTGACGAGGATGTAGGTGGCGTAGGCGTAGGCCAGCTTCAGGTTGTACGCGAAGTCCGGCGTGCTGTACGCGAGAAACACCGACACGCCGAACGGCACCGCCATCCAGAGGAAGTACGGCCGGTAGCGGCCCCAGCGCGTGTTCACCTTGTCCGTGACCAGGCCCATCATCGGGTCGGTCACCGCATCGATCACCCGGCCGACGAAAAGCAGCGCGATGATGTGCTCCGGCTTCAGGCCGAAGACGTCGGTGTAGAAGAAATTGATGAGCAGGAAAAACGACGAGATGACGACGTTGACGGAGGCGTCGCCGGCGCCGAAGCCGATCTTCTCGAGAACAGAGAGCCGCTGGGTCTTCATGGGAAAGGCGGGGCGTGGAGGTGCCGGATCACTCGGTCTGCGTGCTGGTGAAGTCGGTCAGGACCGCCGGATCCACCACCGGCCATTGCTCGGCGTCCCAGCCGAGCTCGGCGATCTTCAGCTTCTGGAGCCCGCGGTCGGCGGCCTCGTAGGCGTGGAAGACCAGATAGTCCTTCCCGCCGAAGGTGTAGGCGCTGTTGTGGCCCAGTCCGGGCCAGGCCGGCGTGCCCGCGAGGAGCAGCGAGCCGCCGCCGTCGGCGAGGTCGCGGCCGTCCTTGTCGACGTAGGGCCCGCGAACGTCGCGCGAGCGGCCGACCATCAGCTTGTACGTGCTGTCGTTTCCCCGACAGCACAGGTCCCAGGAGATGAAGAGGTAGTAGTACCCGTCCTTGCGGAAGATGAACGGCGCCTCAAGCGCCGCCGTGCCGGGCTCGGTGTCGGGCTCGAGCGCCGGACGGTCGCGCCGCGCGATCGTGTGCCACTCCTGCGGCTCCGCGAGCGACTTCAGGTCCGGCGCCAGGCGCACGAGCTTCAGGCCCGACCAGAACGAACCAAAGCTCATCCAGGGCACGCCGGCATCGTCGAAGACGACATTCGGATCGATGGCGTTCCACAGATCGCGGCCGGGCACCGACTGCACCACGAGCCCCTGATCCTCCCACCGGTAGTCGGGCGAAGAGGCGTCGAGGGTGCGGTTGGTGGTCACGCCGATCGCGGAGGTGTTCTTCCCGAACGCCGAGACCGAGTAGTAGAGGAAGAAACGCCCGCCGTGGTGCACGATGTCCGGCGCCCAGAGATGGCCGTTGAAACCCGGGGCGACGCGACGCGCCCACACCGGCTCGTCCGCAAACGCCCGGCCCTGCAGACGCCAGTTCCGCAGGTCCGGCGAGCGGTAGATGGTGATCCCCGGTCCGGTGCTGAAGAGATAGAACGAATCGCCCTCCCGCGACATGACAGGATCGTGGATACTCACTTGCTTCGCGGGCGCGGCGGCAAGGACACCGGCGCCGGCGAACACGGCGGAGGCGAGAAGGAGGGAACGGGAGCGGCGGGACATCGGGAGGAGGACAGGTGCAGGATCCAAGGGCGGGCTCTCGGGCCGCAGGCGCGGCGCGACCGGGCCGGAGAGCGCGCCCTCCCCGGAGGAAGGGCGGGATGAGCTGCAACGGCCGCGCACGAGGCGGCCGCGGGAGCGCGGGAGGCGGAGGGCGGCGCCGGGCCGCCCTCCCCCCAACACGCATTCCCAAATCAGAACGAGTAGCGGGCGCCGACGGCGATCGTGCGGCTGAACAGGGACGAACCGAAGTTGTTCGTCTCCGCACCGCCTTCACCGTAGTAGCTCTGGTAGATCTCCTCGGTGAGGTTGGTCGCATCGAGCGTGAGCGTGAGCCGGTCGGTGACCCGGTAGCTGAGCTGGAAGTCCATGCTTTGTTCCGGCTTGCGGTAGATCCCGAGCGGGTTCGCGAAGAGCGCCGCCTCGTAGTTGTTGAGGAAGCTGCTGCGCCAGACGTACGAGAGCCGCGCGCTGAAGCGCTTGCGCTCGTAGGCGAGCATCACGCTGTAGGACGAGTCCGAGACGCCGAACAGGTCGCGCTCGATCGTCTGGGTGACGTTGCCCTCGCTGTCGAAGGCGGAGGGCACATCCTGGGACGAGTCGAGAATCGTGTAGCTCGCCTGCACCCCGAGGCCCTTGAGCGGTTCCGGCAGATAATCCGGGAAGTAGACCACGCCGACCTCGACACCCTGCAGTTCGCCGTTGGAGGCGTTGTCGGGCTGGCTGAGGATGTAGTCGTACGGCGCCGTGTCCGGCGGCACGATGGCCGAGACGCGCTTGCGGAAGCCGACGACGAAGCCGTCGATCTTGCGCTTGAAGGCGCTCACGTAGAGTGCGTTGCCCTTGTCGAAGTACCATTCAAGCGCGAGGTCGAAGTTCTGCGACTCGGTGGGCCGCAGGTTCGGATTGCCGCCGGTCGCGGTGCCGTAGCCGATGTTGGTCACATCCTTCACGTAGATGATGTTTGGATTCAGATCGGCGAAGTTCGGCCGGCGGAGCGTCTCGGCGTAGGAGGCGCGGAGGTAGAGATCCGGGGTGATCGCGAAGCGGAGCGAACCGCTTGGCAGGAGCTTGCCCTTCTTGACCGAGGCCGAGCCGTCGCCGAACTGCATGTCGGTTTTCACGTCGACGTAGCGGGCGCCGATCTGGCCGTCCAAGCGGTTGTTCCCGATGAAGGTCTTGAAGTCGGCGCGCAGGTAGGCGGCCATGTTGCGCTCGTTGACGTTGAAGTTCTCGGTGAGCGCGAGCGCTTCGCCGGTCGGATAACCGACCAGCGTGCGCCAGCGGTCGGCATCCCGCGAGATGGCGAGGCCGTCCGGCACGACCCAGGTGGTCGGCACGTCGGAGTTGCCGTCGAAGAAGCCGTCGTTGACGTGCTGGATCTCGGGGAAGTTCGCAAACGACTGCCAGACGCCCTTCACATCCGTGCTGGTGCGCTGCGCCTCCGCGGCGTCGCGGTCATCGTAACGAAGGCCGAACTTAAGGCCGGTGAAGAAGCTCGACTTGATGGCGTAGTCGCCGTCGAGCGTCCAGGTCTTGGCGCTGCCGTCGTTCTTGTTCGCGTTGTCGTAGAGCTGGGCGAGGGTCCACAGGCTCGGGTCGGTGAGATCGGTCTCGTCGACCGCGGTGGCGGCGTTGTCGCGGAAGCCGAAGGCGGGCAGGCCGCCGCCGGAGTTGAAGTCGACCCAGATGTCCGGGGCGACGCGCTCGGCGCGCATGGCGAAGAACGAGGAGGAGAACTTGCTGGTCTGATAGGTCGCCGCGGAGCGGAGCTTCAGGTTCTCGCCGATGTCCCACTTGCCGCTGAGCGTGTAGACGAAGCTGTCGGTCTTGCCGATTGTGGCGTCGCCGCTGGTGAAGCCGTAGACGTTCGGGATGCTCTCGCGGGATCTCACAATGTTGGTGCCCGGATAGAGGTTGATCGCCCCGTGCGGGCCGCCCCACCAGTCGACGAACGAGAAGAACAGGTTGTTGAACGAGGTGTTGCGGTAGCCGCTGTAGAAGGCCTCGAACGTGTACTCGGAGGTCTCGTTCGGGGCCCACTGCAGGGCGAGGTTCACGGCCGGGCGCTTGCGCGTGCCGGTGAAGTCGTTCTGGAAGATCGCGTCGCGGGAGAGGATGTAGGGCTTGGTCTGGCCGCCCACCGTCATCGTGGCACCGGGGGCGGTGGAGAGGCCGTTCTCGAGGCCCGGCGTCCAATTGGCCACGCCCCAGTACTGGGGATCCACCGCGCCCGCCTCGGGTCCGCCCTGCGTATACACCGAGCGGATCAGCTGGTAGGGCACCATGTTCGCATGGGGATCATTGGTGGTGAAGGGCATCATCGCGCCGGCGGTCACGTTCTGGTCGCGATAGTGGGTCTCGGCGAAGGAGACGTTGATCAGGGCGCCGACCTTGCCGGCGCTGGTGTTCCACCAGTTGCTGGCCAGGGCGCTCAGGTTCGGCCCGATCTTGTCCGCCTGCTCCTGGTAGATGCCGCGGGCCGCGAGGCCGAACTTGGCCCCCTTGAAGTCGAACGGGCGGTGCGTGCGCACGTCGATCGCGCCGGCGATGCCGTTCTCGACCATGTCGGCCGAGCGCGTCTTGAAGACGTCAACCCGGGACAGCAGCGTCGCGGGGATGTCCTGCAGCGCGACGGCCTGGCCGGAGGAGGTGAAGATGTTCTGGCCGTTGAGCGTGGTATTGATGTCGTTGAGACCGCGGATCGACACCGTGGCGATCTCGCCGGCGCCGCGGTTGGTGACCTGGACGCCCGAGAGGCGCTGGAGGGCCTCGACGACGTTGTTGTCGGGGAACTTGCCGATGTCCTCGGCCACGATGGAGTCGACGATCGGCACGGACTCGCGCTTGATGTCGATCGCCTTGGTGAGGCTCTCCCGGATTCCGGTGACGGTGAACTCGGGGAGGATGACGACGGCGTCGGCCGCGTCGGTGGCGGCGTCGGTCGTTCCGGTCTGGGCGAACGCGGTGACGCCCGCAAGGGCGGCGCACGTGGTGAGCATCAGGCCGGCGGCGCGGCCGCGGGAGGGCAAGGGAGCCCGGCCGGGTTGTTGCTGCTGGAGGGGCATTTTGGTCTTGGGGTTTGCAGATCCTGCGTTGGCCATCGCAGGTGCGCTTCTTCGTCGAGGAGAGGCGCGCCCGGATGGGGCTGTTGTCACTGCTACATGCGCCCAAACCCGCCCAAACCCGACACGCGCCCCGAATTTTTTCTCAAACGGGCGGCAACCCGTCCTCCACCTCACCCAGCAGGATGCCCACGAAGAACCAGTCGAACCAGAAACCGTTCATCGGGTTTCCCAGGTCGACCACCCCCGTGAGCCGGCTCCCCAGCACCTCCCGCACCGCCGCCGCTCCGGCGCGGGCCTCGTCGACACGGCCCAACCGCAGTTGCGCGAGCGCGAGGATCGCCCGCGCAGTCGCTGTGCGCGACGCATTCGCCTCCGGATAGGCCAGGCAGCGCCGGCACCACCGGATCGCCGCTTCCGGGTCGCCGCTCCGGACCGCCCAGAGGGCCAGCGACACCGCCCGCCAGGCGGCCGGGAAGGGATCCTGCGACGCCTCGGCCTCCGCGAAGGCCTTCTCGGTGTCGGCGACGATGTTCGCCAGACGCCCCAGTGTCGCCGGGCCGGCCGGCGCGAGCAGCGCGAGTTTCAGGATACGATCCGCATAGAGGTTGTGCGCCTCGGCGAAACGGGTGATCGCCTCCTCGCGAAGCCGTTCGTAGCGCCCACGGTCGCCCAGCTTGAGCAGGGCCGGCCCGCAGCGCAGGTAGTCGAGCGAGAGCGCGTCCCAGCCGTCGAGCGCGTTGACCCGCAGCAACGCCTCGAGGCGGTCCGCCGCCGGGGCCCAGCGGTGGGCGACCGCGTGCCACTCGCCGACCGTCCGGTAGACGGCCGCGCCCTCGACCGTGGCGTGGTCGACCGCGATCCCCGCCAGCAGGCGATCCGCCTCCTCCAGCCGGTCCTGGCTGATGAGCAGAGCGATCTGTGTGATCCGCTCCCGCAGCTCCGCCTCCCGGCGCAGCGCCGTCTGCTGCTGCTCCGCGACCACGGCGCGCTCGCGGGCGTCACGTTCCCTCAGATACAACCAGGTCGACATCCCGAGGCCGGCCACGAGCGCCGCCGCCACGGCCGCGCCCGCGGCGAACACCACCCGGTTCCGCCGCACCAGCTTGCGGAGGCGGTACAGCCGGACCGCCGGGCACGCCATCAACGGCTCGTCGTGCAGATGCCGCTGGATGTCCTCCGCCAGACCGTTGGCGGTCTCGTAGCGGCGCTCGCGGTCCAGCGCGAGAGACTTCAGCACCACGCAGTCGAGATCGCCCCGGAGCAGCGCGGCCAGGCGCGCCGGCACGACCCGGCGCCGGTTCGCGACGCGGCTCGCGACCTCCGGCGGGAGCGTGGCCAGCCGCGCGGACGGAGCGGCCACCCGCTCGGTCTCCAGGATCCGCCGCATCGCGCCCACGCCCGCCTCGAGCAGGCGTTGACCGTCGAACGGCGTCGTGCCGGTCAACAACTCGTAGAGCAGCACCCCCAGGCTGTAGACATCGCTGCGGGTGTCGACGCTCCCCGCGCTGGCCTCGAGCTGCTCGGGGCTCATGTAGGCCGGGGTGCCGATCGGCTGGCCGCAGCCGGGCACAGGCGGGTTCTCGGAGCGGGGCCGCTCGGTGGCTCTCGCCACGCCGAAGTCGATCACCTTCGGAAGCGGCTGGCCGTCGTGCATGGTCACCATGATGTTCGACGGTTTCACGTCGCCATGGATGATCCCCTTCTGGTGCGCGTGTTGCAGGGCATGGCAGACCTGGATGAACAGCTCGAGCCGTTCGCGCACGGTCAGCCGGTTGCGATCGCAATATTCGGTGATCCGCACACCGCGCACCAGCTCCATCACGAAATAGGGCGCGCCCTGGTCGGTGGCGCCGGCGTCGAAGACGCGCGCGATATTCGGGTGGTCCATCAGGGCCAGCGCCTGCCGTTCGGCCTCGAACCGCGCGATCACACTGCGGGTCTCGAGCCCGAACTTGATGATCTTGAGCGCCACCAGGCGGCGCACGGGGCTCTCCTGCTCGGCGAGGTAGACCCCGCCCCAGCCGCCCTCCCCGATCCTGCTCAGCAGCCGGTACCGTCCGATCCGGCTGCCCACCGCCGTCTCACCGACCGTCCCGGCGCCGACGAGGGCCCGCAGCTCCGCCGTGTCCTCCAGGTTCGTCGGGCTCAAGGCCGCGCCGCTCTCCGCGAAGAACTGCTCCGCCTCCGGTTCCGCCTCGAGCAGCCGCGTGATCCGCGCGAGCGCCGCCGGATCGTCCCCGCACTCCCGCGAGAGGAACACCTGCCGCGCGGCACGGGGCAGCTCGCGGGCGGCGTTGAACAACGCCTCCTCGCGCCCGAACGCGGACCCGTTCAGCTCGTCGTGTTCGTCGTGCGCGTCGGGCATGGGCGGGCGGGGTGCGGACCGGCGGGCCTCGGAACCAGGGGCGGCCTCACGCCTCCTCGCGGATGCTTTCGAACAGCCACGCCTTCGCGAAGGCCCACTGCCGCTCCACGGTGCGCTCCGTGACGCCGAGGCTCTCGGCGGCCTCGCGGTTGCTGTAACCACCGAAAAACTTCAAGACCACGATCCGGGCCTTCCCGGGGTCGATCGCCTGCAGCCGGTCGAGCGCCTCGTTGAGGAGCAGGACCTTCTCGGCCGGCGTGGTCTGGGCGAGTTCGATCTGGTCGATGTCGACCCGCTCCTGCCCGCCGCCCCGCTTGAAGCGGGCCTTCCGCCGCGCGTTCTCAATCAGGATACGCCGCATCGCCTCCGCGGCGGCGCCGAAGAAGTGTGCGCTGTTCTGCCAACGCCGCTGCCCGCCGCGGAACAGCCGCAGCCAGGCCTCATGCAGCAAGGCCGTCGGCTGCAGCGTCTGCGCCCCCGACTCGTGCGCCATCCGCACGGCGGCGTGGCGCCGGAGATCGCCGTACACCAGCGGTAGCAGGTCCTCGGCCGGGCTGCCCACGCCCTGCCCCAACGACTGAAGGACCTGTGTGATCTCGCTCATGCGGGGTGATCTCGTGCTGCGTCGGGCGAAGGGACTCTCCGGGTTTGCGGGCCTCGGGCGGGCCGGCCGGATTGCGGGCGGGAGGCGGTTCGGCGGAAACGCGGATTGGCGAAGGTTGGGGTGGCGGGGTGGGCGGCAGACGTTCGCTACGTCCGGAGTTCTGCTGAGCCCGCCCCCAACCACTGTCAACCCGTTTCCCGGAACCAACCGTCACCGAGCCCGACCCTCGGCAACAACCGGAGCGCCGCTCCTCGCGAGCGGCGCCGTCGCCAGTCTGCCTCCGTTTCCCGATTGCCTGAGTCCCAGATTCTCCCTTCCGGGAACGAGTCCGTTCTTCCGGGAACGTCCTGCCTCACTTCACCTCGAGCACGAAGCTCTCCGAGTGGCTGTTGAACTCGGGGGCGTACAGGCACTGGATCTCGGCGATGCCAGTCTGGTACGCGCCCTTGAGCTGCACGCGTGTCGAGTATTCGAACACGTACGTGCCCTTCGGCAGGTAATCGATGAAGAAGTGCGACGCCGTGTCGCGCGTGCTTTCGTAGTACGCGAGACCGTCCTGATAACGGTATTGGCTGAGCACAGCCACCGGTTCGGTGCCGCTGCCACGCTGGTCCTTCAGGTGCACGAACTCCATGTCGCGGTCGGTGCGCAGCTCGATGCGGACGACGAGTTCGTCGCCCACCGCGATCGGCCCGGTCACGGGCACCAGCTCCTGGCCGCGCGCGGTCGTCTGTTTTATCCACAGGCTCTTCTTGAGCTTCAACGGCGTGCCCTCGTGCGGAGTGACCTTCGCCATGTCCTCGAGGTACTGCCAATGCACGCTGCCCCAGCTCACGCCGTCGTCGACCTTCTTGACGGTGACCGTGCCCATCGCGGGTTTGATCTCCGGGGCGGCGAACTTCTGTTCGTAGAAACCGGTGCCGGCCTCGACGTGCTCGGGCTTGATCGTCTCGCCGCCGAGCGCGACTTCGACGAGCGCGTCGCTGCTCAGGAGCGGGATCGCGCCTGCGCCGAGCGGCGGCTCACCGGGACGGTTCGCCCTACCATCGGAGTTTCGCCCGCCAAGCAGCAACGCGTAGATCGCGTCGGCCGTGGCCTTCGTGGTCTTCCAGTCCTGCGTCTGCTTCTGCTTGAGCAGCCAGACCTGGCAGTCGTCGACGGCCTGCGGATCGCCCTCGCCCACCTCGGCGAACGCCTCGACCATTGTCGCCTGCGTCTCGATGGGCGCGCGGTACCACCACCAGCTCAGCTCGGTGTCGCGCCAGAACATCCCCAGCTCCTCGTTGCTCACGCTGCGCTCCTTGAGCGAGCGCACGATCGCCAGCGGCGTCTGCTTGTCGCCAAAACGCTGCAATGCGAGCGCACCCTGCGCCTGGCACATCCGGCAATCGGTCTTCAGCCAGAACTTGCGCAGCTGCCCGAGGAAGAAGTCGACCGCCTTGCGGTGCCTGCCGGCGACCGGCTGGTCCTCGAGGAAGAAGCTGCGGCCGTAGAGGTAGATCACCTCGTCGTGGCCGGGCACGTAGTCCTCGGGATCCGGATGCTTCTGGATCTCGCGGTACTCCTCGTCGATCCACGCATCGAGCGCTCCGAGCGCCTTCACCGCGGGCGCGGCGTCGACCGCGCCGCCGCGGTGCCGCCGCCGGCCGCAGCCGGTCACGATGTAGACCGAGATGTATTCGTTCTCCGGGCCGCCGGGGAACCACGGCCAGAGCCCGTTGCCGAGCTGCTGGTCGGCGAGTTTCTTCAACGTGCGCGCAGTCTCCTCGTCGAGCCGGTTGGCGTCGAAGAGCAGGCCCACGTTGCGGCGCGCCTCGCTCTCGTTCTTCGCCTCGCGCACCCACGGCGTCTCCTCCAGGAGGACCGACTTCAGGTCCTCGTTCTTCGTCAGCGGGCTGTCGAGGGTCGGCGTGGCCTTCCACTGCTCGAACACGCGGCGAATCTTCGGATCGGAGTTGGCGATGTGGCGCGCGAGCGCGTTGGCGTAGAGCCGGTTGAACACCTGCTCGCTGCACTCGTACGGATACTCCATCAGGTACGGCAACGCCATCACCGCGTACCACGCCGGCTGCGACGTCATCTGCACCGTGAGCGACTGGTGGCGCAGCGTGTCGGACTTCCCGGACTCGAGCAGCTTCGGGAAACGGAACGTCTTCGTCTGCTTGCCGCGGATCGGCAGCGGCACCGACTCCGTGACCAGAATCCGGCGACTCAACACGGGGAGGAAACCTTCCTCGCCGTCGCTGGCCTGCGCGGTGGCGCCGACGGCCTTGTACGTGAGAAAACCGAGCCCGTCGGGCACGGCGATCCGCCACGCATAGCTGCGCGACTGTTTCGCCGGCACGTCGAACGTCTGCTCGGTCGCGCCGAGCCCGAGCGCGGCATCGACGGACTGCTGCGTGGCGGCGTCGGCGAACGTGAGCTTCACCGTGCCCTGCTGCGGCTGGTCGCTCTGGTTGCTCACCTTCACGGTGAACTCGATCGCGTCGCCCTCGCGCACGAAGCGCGGCGGGTTCGGCTCGACCATGAGATCCTTCGCGGTGACGGCCTTCCCGGTCAGCAATCCGGCGCGCAACTGCGCGTCGTGCGCGAAACCGAGGAACTTCCACTCGGTGAGCGCCTCCGGCATCGTGAACGTCATCCGTACCGTGCCGTCCGCCACCGCCGTCAGGTGCGGGAAGAAGAAGGCGGTTTCGTTGAGGTTCTTGCGCGCGGCGACTTTGGTGAGGTCGGGCTTGGGGCCAGATTCGATCGCGGTGGGATTGAGGTCGGCCGGACCCATGCCAGCTGCCGTCGCGTTGGGATCCGGCTGGTTTCCGTCGGCCGCCATCTCCATCGCCGCCGGCGCCATCGCCGGCATCGGCATTCGACTGCCGGCCAATGTAGTGGCGGCTTTGTACCCGCGCCTGCTCCCGCCCTTACTTACCTCAAACGGCGACAAGACTACAATCTCCTCTTCCGCTGCACCCCACTGGATCACCTCGTCACGGAAGCTGCGGTGGCGCCAATCCGCGCTACGCTGGTCGATCTGCCACCAGCCGCGATAGGGGCGGAAATCCTCCCGCTCGTTCTGGAACTCCGACCGGAGGAGACTCGACTCCGCGCGGAACACCCCGAAGCCGTCCTGCCAGTTGTTCGCCGCGTACTGGTCGAGCGAGGCGTCGTAGAGCGCGGCAACCATCTCGGCGCTCGCGCGCTGGGCGTCGGGTCCGGTGACGACCGCCGTCCACGTCTCGTTCTGCCCGGGCAGGAGCTTCGAGCGGAAACTCTCCCACTTCACCGCGAGCTGCTGGTTCGTCCACGGCACCTGCACGACCCGCTCATTGAAATAGGCGCGGTTCTCCCGCACGTACGTTACACGCACCGTGAAGCCGCCGCGCAGCGCCTCGGTCACCTTCTGCTCGACCAGCGCCTGGGTGCGGTCGGGCTTTGTCCAATAACTCTGGAGCTGCTTGCCGGCGCACTCGATCTCGACGAACGCTCGGCCGCTCGCGTAGCCCGTGCCCCAGAGCGCGGCGAACGTCGCACCCGGCTCGACCGACCACGCCGGCGCGGCGAAATGGTTCGGCACCTTCACGCCGTATGTCGGCGCCTGCGGGTCGACGATCTCCAGGGTGCTGCGCGCGGTGACGGTTTTCCCAAAACGATCCTTCGTCTCAACGACCGCGCGGTAGAGTCCGGCCGGCAGCTTCGCGGCGAGCTTCGCCGTGCCGTCGGCCGCGGTCGCGAACGGTTGCTCCATCTGCACGGCACCGAGCGCCCACGATTCCGGCTTGGTCGGATCGGGCTGCGGCTCAGCCTCGCCGCCCCACCACCAGAAACGCTCCTGCTGCAGCGCCGCGCGTTGGACCGCCGCCGGCTGCTGGAGCGCGAAGATCTTCAGCGTGCCCTCGGCGCGCTGCGGCACGCCGTCGAGCGAGCTGGTCGAGAGGTCCAACTCGACCGGCTGGTCCGGCGTCTGCCACTCGGCGGCCGACACGCTCGCCTGGAGCGCCGTGTAGCCCACGCGCACGCTGGTGTCCTCGGAGCGCGTTTCGCCGGTCGTGTCGGTCACATCGGCGTGGATCGTGTAGTTGAACACCGGCTCGTTCTTCGCCGGCACGGCGCGGTCCGGCGCGGCGGTGAACTCGACCTCGAACGTGCCGTCCTCGGCGGTGACGGCGCTGCCGTGCGCGATGGCCTTGCTGGCCGGCGGTTGCCACCACCAGCACCAACGCGGCAACTGCACGCCGCGCTCGACGCGCCACTTCACCTTCGCGCCGCCGATCGCCGCGCCGGTGTACGCCGTCGCCTTGCCGGCCACGACCACGGCGCCGTCGAGCTTCGCGGCGTCCTTCGGCGCTTCGAGCGCGACCTGGAACTTCGGGCGTTTGTACTCCTCGACGGCGAAGCTCGTGCTGCCTTGGTAGGCGCCTTCGACCATGACCGTCATCCGGCCGGTCACGCGGTCGCGCGGCGCGGTGAACACGCCGCTGAACGAGCCGTAGTCGTTGCTCGTCACCTCGGTGCGCGCGATCTCCTGGCCGTTGGGATCTTTGAAGACGACAGTGAGCCGCGTGGCCGGGACGGCCTCGTAGTCGCCCTTCGACCGGTGGTAACGGATCGCGATTCCCTTGTAGTTGATCGTCTGCCCGGGCCGGCAGATCGCTCGGTCGGTGAAGAAGACGGTCTGGGTGACGGTCCGTTCGCGCTCAGCCCCACCGTAGCTCTGAAACGCCTGCAGGCTCGAAACGGCCTGCCCGTCGTGCTCGGCCAGAAGGACCACTTGGCGGTCGCGCGCCTTCAGTTCGAAGAGGCCATCGGCGTCGGTCGCCAGCGAGGTGCTCTCGCGGAAGTTGCCGTTGCGATCCTGCTGCCACACACGCACCGTCGCGCCCGTCACCGGCTCGCCGCTGCCGGCCCGCAGGACAAATCCCTCGGTCCGGCCAACGTCGAAGCGTTGCCGCAGCACCAGTGCGAGTTCGCTCACCCAAACCGTGGCGACGCACACGCGGTTGGCGCTCTCGCTGAACTCGGCGTTCGCACTGGCGAAGACGGCGTAGAACCCGGGCTTGAGCGTCGCCGGAGCGGCGAGCGTCTCGGTGCGTGACGTGAAGTCCGGCGTCGCCGGCAACGCGGCGTCCCAGGTCAGCGCGGGTTTCGCGGCCAGCAGGGCGCGGAGCTCGTCATGGTCGAGATTGCCGACCCGCCACCGCGCCTGCGCCACGTGCGCCACGAAATCCACCGGCACCGCGCGGAAATAAACGTGCCCGAGATTGCGGTACGTCACGTCGAGCGTGGGCAGCGGCGCGGCCCACACCTGCTCGGTCGCGAGCTCGATCGCGGGCGCCTCGATCTGCTGGATCAGGTTGTAGCACTGGGCGCCGCCGACGGACTTCGGGAACGCGTCCAGCCCACGCTGCGCCAGCTTCCGCGCCTCGGCCGGCTCGCCGGCTTGGTTGTGACGCGCGGCAAGCAGGTGGAGCGCACGAGCAGAAACCTCGTGTTTGGCGTTGGCGTCGATGAACCGCGTGAGCGCGGCCTCGTAGCGCGCCTCCTTGCCGTCGCCCACGGCGACATTGAAGGCGTAGTTGAGCCGCGCGAGATCGGCATCGACGAAGGCCGAGCGGTCGCGTTCGTGGAAGCGCAGCAGCGCCTGGTACAGCACGAGCGCCTTGACCTTCGGCGACGCGGCATCGCTCGCCTGCGGCTTCCACGCGAGGAAGGCCGCGACCGCGCCAAACACCGGGCCGTCCGCCTCGATCTCGAACTCTTCCTCCGCCTCCACCGCGCCCTGCTCACCGGCCTGGTAGAACGAGAGCGCCTCGTACGCGAGGAAGTCGAAGAGCGTGGGGCGGTAGGAATCGGGCACGTCGCCCTTCGCGATCAGGTCGTCCCACTGCGCGATGGGCGTGGCTTGGAGCGCGGCGGAGTCGGCGAGCGCGGCGTCGAAGTGTTTGCCGATCTCGGCGAGGATGCGCGCGAGATCCCAAGTCTGGATATCCGCGCCCGGCGCGGCGGCGGTCTGCGTGCGCTGGAGGAAACGCCAGCGGTTGTGCTGAAAGTATTGCCAATACCAATGCGCCAGCAGCGCCTCCATCACCGGCTGCATCGCGGGGGGCGCTTTGGCGATCTCGGCCTCGAGGCGCGTGATCTTCTCCTCGGGCTTGTTGCCCTCGATCAGCCCCTCGAGCGCGATCTTGCGACCGATGGCGCGCACCGCCTCGGCGTGGGCGTTGTCGGCCAGCGCGCCCTGGATGATCGGCTCGAGCCGTTCGATGGCGGTCTTCGGCAGCCCCTGGTCGGCCGCTTCGTCGACGGCCTTCCAGCGGGCGTCGCGCGGACCGGAGAAGGAGGCAGTGACCATGGCGAGGAAGGCGAGCGCGAGGGCCGCCGGGCGGAACAGGGAGTTCATGGTATTGGGAAAGCAGAGACCACGGGAAACCGGGATGGCTCCATCCTAGCCCCGAGCGCGGGAAAAGTCGTCGAGCGGATGCAACAGTGTTGTCAGGGTATTGTCATGCCCGGTTTCCGGCTGAAGCAGGCCCTCCGCTCCCCCCCCCGCCCCGGAGGCTTGCGTCCCCCGGCAGCTTTCGCCGTCCGCTGCGGCTTGCTCCCGGCACGACCGGTCGAGACGGGTCCTACCGTGCGGGTTGTTCAGGCGGTTGGAATTTTTTGTTGGCAAGCGGTGCGCCCCCGGACAAACAGACCGCTCCGTTTTTCGCCAGAGTAGCTCAGTGGTAGAGCAGGGGACTCATAAGCCCTTGGTCGGCAGTTCAATCCTGCCCTCTGGCACCACTTTCCCAAACGACCGGTCCTCGGGCCGGTCGTTTTTCATTGTCCCCATCGGGATTCGCCCGACCGGAGCGTCCGGAAAAAGTTTGCGCCGACACACTGGCGCGCCCCTCCCGCGGCGCTACCTCTGCCGCGATGCACTCCATCGCCCTCCTGCAGGATCTGGCGGTCGTGCTGGTCGCCGGCGCCGTTGCCGCGGTCCTTTTCCACCGGCTGAAACAACCGGTCGTGCTCGGCTACATCCTGGCAGGCTTCCTGGTCGGCCCGCACACCCCGCCCTACCCGCTCATCCAGAGCGAGGAGACGATCAACACCCTGGCCGAGCTCGGCGTCATCCTCCTCATGTTCGCGCTGGGACTCGAGTTCAGCCTCGGCAAACTCCGCCAGGTCGGCCCGACCGCGCTGCTCGCCGCCCTGTTGGAGATCGTGACCATGGGCTGGGTCGGCTACGCGCTCGGGCGCGTGTTCGGCTGGAGCTCCACCGACAGCCTCTTTCTGGGGGCGATGCTCTCGATGTCGTCCACCACGGTGATCATCAAGGTGCTCACCGAACTCGGCCGCACCAAGGAGCGTTTCTCGCAGCTGATCTTCGGCATCCTGATCGTCGAGGACATCCTCGGCATCGCCATGATCGCGCTGCTCTCCGGCATCGCGATGACGGGCGCGTTGAGCGTGGGCGCGATCGGGGTCACGCTCGGGAAACTCGCGGTGTTCCTGGCCGTCGTGCTGGTGGCCGGCCTGATCGCGGTGCCCCGCCTGATCGGCCGTGTCGCCCGTTCCAGGAGCGACGAGCTGCTCCTCGTCGCCGTGCTCGGACTGTGCTTCGGGGTGGCGCTGCTGGCGACCAAGCTGGGGTACAGCGTGGCGCTGGGGGCGTTCGTCATCGGCGCAGTGATCGCCGAGACGAGGGAGATCCACCGTATTGAGACGATCGTGGCACCGGTGCGCGACATGTTCAGCGCCGTCTTCTTCGTGGCCATCGGCCTCCTGATCGACCCGGCGAAGCTGCGGGAGCACTGGGCCCCGATCCTCGCGATCACCGCCGCCGTGGTCGTGTGCAAGGTGGTCGCCTGCAGCGCCGGCGCCTTCCTCGGCGGCAACGACACCCGGACCTCGTTGCGCGTGGGCATGAGCGTCGCCCAGATCGGCGAGTTCTCCTTCATCATCGCCTCGCTGGGCGTGTCGCTGAAGGTCACCAGCGACTTCCTCTACCCCGTCGCCGTGGCGGTGTCGGCGATCACGACGCTGCTCACGCCGTACCTGATCCGGGCCTCCGACCCGACGGCCGACCGGCTCGAACGCACCGTGCCGGCCAAACTCATGGAGCTGCTCCGCGTCTACACCCGCTGGGTGGGCCGGCTGGAGACACGGAAGTCGCCGGAAGGCGGCACCGCACGGCTCGCGCGACGTTGGGGCCTGCAGATCGGTCTCAATGCGATGCTGCTGGCCGCGGTGTTCCTCGGGGCGGCGTTTCTCGCCCGACACCCCCCACAACCCCTGCGGGACCTCGGGTGGTCGCCGGCCTGGCTGAACTCCGGCCTATGGTTTGCCGCCGCCGTGCTGACACTGCCGCTGGTCATCGCCTCGCTGCGCAAGCTCCAGGCGCTCGGCCTCCTCGTCGCCGAGACGAAGGTGCTGGAGCCGGTCGCCGGCGCACGCACCCCGGCCATCCGCGCGATCATCGCCGGCACGATCCCGATCGCCGGGCTGGTCCTCCTCGTCCTCTACGTGCTGGCCTTGGGTTTCACCCTGCTCCCGCCGCTCCCGGTCCTGGTGGGCCTGCTCGCGGTCGTCGCCGTTCTCGGTTGGGCCCTGCGCCGCTCCTTCAGCCGCCTCTACTCGCGCGCCCAAGGCGCGATCGAGGAGACTTTCGCGACCCCGGCCGCCGAGGCCCCGGCGGTCCTTCCGCCGGTGCTGCGCGATGCCAAGGTCGCCACCGTGGCGATCACACCCGGTTCACCGGCGGTCGGCCGGATGATTCGCGAAAGCGCCCTGCGCACCCGGACCGGCGCGAGCATCGTGGGCATCGAACGCCACGGCGCCAACATCCTCAACCCCGGCGCCGACGAGGAACTGCTCGCGGGCGACCACGTGGTGCTGCTCGGCGGCCCAGAACAGCTCCGCGCCGCCGAGGCGCTCCTGGGCCGCTCGGGGGAAGCGCCCCCGCCCCAGAAGCCCTGACGGCGCGCGCCGCCCCGCTGGCGAGCCCCACGATCCCGGCCGCGCATGTTCCGGTACCCGCAGCGGGCCTTCCCCCGGGGGCCGCGCCGGCCGTCCACATTTTCCCGGAAAAAAAATGAAACTTCCGCCCGACCGGCGCGTCTATCTCCCCGTGCTTGTTGTCCCGCCTAGCGGGATTCTGGGGATAATACCGACTACTAAGACGAGCCGCCAAGGGGTTGGCGGCTCGTCGCTTTTTTTTCGGGACGGCGCGGGCGCACCGCGACCGGCACTTCGGCTCACGACGCGGAGCGCGCCGCTGTCGCGTAGTCGGCGATCACGCCGTCGAACGAGCCGTTGGAGAAGAACACGACCACGCGCGGTCCTTCGACCTTCGGAGGCAACGTGTCGCGGCGCAGCGCCTCGAGCACATCGGCGTTCCTGGCGAAATGGCGCGCGTGCACGTTGGCCGCCTCGAGCTGCTGGGCGACCGCCTCGGCGTCGAAACGATCCCCCTCCGCGAGCTTCTCGGCGCGGTTCACGGCGCCGAGGTAGACCTCGTCGGCCTCGGCGAGGGCCCGGGCGAAACCGCCCTGGAGCACCTTCGTGCGCGCGGTGTTGCTGCGCGGCTCGAAGACGGCGGTGAGCGTGTGCCCAGGAAATCGCGACCGTAGTGAACGCAGCGTCTCGTGCAGCGCCGTGGGGTGGTGGCCGAAGTCCTCGACCACGGTGAGCGCGGGCGAGCGGTGCAGGATCTCCTGCCGGCGCCTCACGCCGCGGAACCGCTCGAGCGCGGAGAGATCGAGCGGCGTGGGATCGTCGCCGTGGAGCAGCAGGCCGGCGGCGGTGGCGGCCATCGCGGCGTTGCGGGCGTTGAAGAGGCCGGGCAGCCTCCACCGGATCTTCGCCCACGGGCGTCCGCGCCAGACCAGTTCGAACGACACGCCGTGCGGGTCCTCGGAGAAGCCGCGGAGCACGACATCGTTCCCCACCCCCCACCCCCCCCCCGCCCCCCCCGGCCCCCCCATCGCCCCCCCGCCGCGG
>JAEZSJ010000120.1 GCA_023443985.1 Verrucomicrobiota bacterium
GCGCGGCGGCGGTGCGCCGGTTCACCGGTGGCGGCGGCGAGGCTCGAGGCGACGCCCGCACCGACCTGCAGGGCGGGCCCCTCGGGGCCGAGGCTCGAGCCGCCGCCCACGGCGATGATGCTGCCGAGCATCTTGAGCGGGGCGAGCCGATGGCGGGAGCGGCCGAAGTCCTTCCAGAAGCTGAGCTTCAACCGCGGGATGCCGCCGCCGTTGGCCTCGGGGCAGAACCGGTGGAGCAGCCAGCTCGAGAACGCGGCCGTGCCGACGACCAGCGGCAGGCTCCCGGCGAGGAAGACGGCGGTCCCCTGCTGCGCCAGCGCGACCAGTCCGTGCGCGTAGAATACATGGATGCCGAGCTGGAAGAGGACCGCCGCGCCGCCGGCCGCGAGGCCGTAGAGGGCGGTGCGCAGGATCAGGCGGGCGGCGGGCGAAAGGCGTTTGGGACGCACGCACATCCCGGCAAAGTTGCCGCAACCGGCGGGGCTGGTGAAGCCGGTTTTCAGAACGGCCAGAAGTATGGGAGGCCCCACACGGCGATGGCGAAGAAGAGCAGGTTGAGCGGGATGCCGATCCGGGCGAAATCCGCGAAACGGTAGCCGCCCGCGGTGTAGACCATGGCGTTGGTCTGGTAGCCGACGGGTGTGGCGAAGCTCGTGGAGGCGGCGAAGGCGACGGCGAGCACGAACGGCTTGGGGTCGACGCCCAGCGAGATCGCCGTGCCGATGGCCAGCGGCGTGAGCAGCACGGCGGTGGCGTTGTTGCTCATGAATTCGGTGAGCACCGCGGTCATCAGGTAGATCACGGCCAGCGCGAGCCGGGGCGTCTCGGAGCCGACGACCGCCAGAACCTTGCCCGCCAGCCACGCCGCGCCGCCGGTCTTCTCCAGGGCGGTCCCGAGCGGGATCATCATGGCCAGCAGCACCACGACCCGCCACTGCACGACCTCGAACAACTCCTCGGTCTTCAGGCAGCCCGTGGCCCAGAGGGCGAGCCCGCCGAGGATCGAGGCCGGCAGGATGTCGACCACCCCGGCGCCCGCCAGGCCGACGACGGCGGCCATGATCCCGAGCGCCCACGGCACGCGCCCGCGGGTGAGCTTCGGGGCGGAGACCTCGCCGAGCAGGATGAAGTCGCGGTCGTGGGTGAGGCGGTCGACGGCCTCGCGCCGGCCGAGGAAGAGCAGGAGGTCGCCGATCTCCAGCGGTGTGTGTGCGATCCGGCTACGAAGCGTGGCCCCGCGGCGTTGCAGCGCGAGCACCGCGAGATCGTGCTCGTCGCCCAGGCGCAGGTCGCCGACGGTCTGGCCGGCGAACGGAGCGCCCGGCGCGACAATCGCCTCGGCGAGCATGAGGTCGCCGCCTTGGAGCACCGCGTCGCGGAGCTTGAACTCGGGGTTGAGCTCGAGGCCGGCGGAGCCGCGCAGCGCGAGCAGGTCCTTGGCCTCGCCGCGCACGATGAGCAGGTCGCCGGCCCGCAGCGGCTCGTTCTCCGGGACGACGAGATGCTGGCGGGCGCGTACCAGCTCGACCAGCACAACGGATTCCGCGCCGGGCAGCCGCCCCGACCGCAGCATCCGGCCGACGAGACGCGAGCCGGGCATCACCCGGAACTCGGTGAAGAACTCCCCGAGCCCGTAGCGTTCGACGAGCTCCGTCGCGGGCCGGTCGGGCAGCAGCCAGGGGCCGAGCAGCCAGAGATAGAGCACCCCGGCGCCGAAGAGGATGAGGCCGAGCTGGGCGAACTCGAACATCGAGAAGGCCGGCAGGCCGGCGCGGATCGCGATCGAGTTGACGAGGAGGTTCGTCGAGGTGCCGATCAGGGTGCAGACGCCGCCGAACTGCGACGCGAACGAGAGCGGGATGAGGAGGCGCGAGGCCGGCAGGCGGCGTTCGCGCGCGGCGAGAAGCACCGGCGGGAGCAGCACGGCGACGGCCGCGGTGTTGTTCACGAACGCGGAGATCGCGCCGGTGGCGACCATGAGGAGCAGCAGGAGCAGCCAGGGCCAGCGCGCGGCCCGGATCAGCACGCCGCCGAGCGCCGCCAGCGCGCCGGTCTTCTGCAGGCCGGCACTGAGGATGAACATCGCGGCGACGGTGACTGTGGCCGGGTTGCTGAAGCCCGACAGCATCTCCGCCGGCGAGAGCACGCCGCTGAGCAGCAAGGTGACCGCCCCCACCATCGCGACCGCCTCGGGCGGAAAGCGGTCGGTGATGAAGGTCGCCATCATCGCCGCGACGAGGCCGAAGACGATCCACGCTTCGAGAGTCATGCGCGCGCAGTGTGTGCCGAGGCCGCGCGTGGACAAGCGCGAGCGTACGCCGCACCGTCTACGCTGCGCCGGAGCATATACCAGCTGGCGGCAACTCGGCGTTGAGGTGGTTAATCAGTTCGCGAGTTTCGGTGGCACCCAGACGTTGAAGTGCGCGGAAGAGCGCGGGGTCGCTGGCACGCAGGGTGGCGAAATTGCCGGCTTCGATCTGGGCGCGTTGCACCGGATCGAGCACGCAGGCGTGGAAGACTTGGCGCAGCTCACGGAGCTTGGTGGCGTCGACCGGCTGGGCGCAGACGAAGCGCTCAAAGTGCCGCGCGGCGAGCTGGGCGCGGCTCTCGATCTCGCGGCGCAGGCCGAAGACCACTTCGAGGATCTCGCGGAACGAAGGCGTGCGGTCGGTGCGGTAGAGCTCGCGCAGCTTCGGGAGATTCCAGAACTCCTTGGGCTTGTCGAAGAGCAGGCGCTGGAGCAGTGCCTCGGCG
>JAEZSJ010000167.1 GCA_023443985.1 Verrucomicrobiota bacterium
GCGGCGAGTGCCGTCGGCCCGGGCGGGCGCCCGGGGGGCGCCCCGGGGCGGGTGGGCCCGCGCGCGACTTGCGCGGACGGACCGGCTCGCCACCCTGGCGGGCGATGCGCATGCCGGCGTTTCCCGACCCCTATCCCTTCCCGGATCCGAGCTTGGCGGATGATGACGGGCTGGTCGCGCTCGGGGTGCCGGTCACGCCGGCGAATCTGCGGGCCGCCTACGCGCGGGGGATCTTCCCGTGGCCGTTCTCGGCGCGGCATCCGGTGCCGTGGGTGAGCCCCGGGGAGCGGGCGGTGCTCGAGTTCGCACGGCTGCATGTGCCGAAAACATTGCGACAGGCCCGGCGGCGGTCGCCGTGGACGTTCACGATCGACCGGGCGTTCGAGGCGGTGATGGCGGCCTGCGCGGCGGCGCGGCGGCCGGGGCAGCGCGGCACGTGGATCACGCCCGGCATGCGGGCGGGCTACGCGGCGCTGCACCGGGAGGGCGGGGCGCACAGCGTGGAGGTGTGGGAGGGCGAGCGGCTGGTGGGCGGGCTGTACGGCGTCGACGCCGGCGGTCTCTTCACCGGGGAGAGCATGTTTCACCTCGAACCCAACGCGTCGAAGCTCGCGCTCCTGCAGCTCATCGACCATCTCGCCGCCCGCGGTGCGACCTGGATCGACATCCAGCAGCTCACGCCGCATTTCGAGGTGCTCGGCGCCCGGGTGTGGTCGCGGCGGGAGTTCCTGGCGGCGCTGCGGCGGGAGCTCGCCGTGGGGTGCCGCCTGTTCTGAAGACGAAGAACCCGGTCCGCCGAAGCAGACCGGGTCCTTGAGGCGTCCCGCCCGCAACCCCGGGGCGGTACGCGGGTCAGTGCGTGGCGCCGCCGTTGGTGATGCCCTTGGTGGCGGTGAAGTTGAACTCCTGCACGGCGAACACACGGGTCGAGCTGCCCTTGCGCAGCGGCGGCGTGAACGACCATTGCTTCACGGCCTCGATCGCGGCGGCGGCGAACTCCGGCCGGCTCGCGTCGGCGGAGGACACGACGTGCACCACGCCCGCCTCGTCGATGAAGAACGAGACCGCGGCGAACCCGTCGACGTTCTGCTTCTGCAGTTCGGGCGGGTAGACGGGCACCACGAGGTTCACGACCTCGGGGGTGGCATCCAGCTCGCCGAGCTTGCAGAGTCCGACCTCGAGGTCGTCGACGAACTTGAGGAAGTTGCGGACCGTCTCCTGGAAATCGCCCTGGACGATGAGCATGCCCTCGCGACGGAAATCGATGCGGAGGTTGAAGCGCTGCGGGAGGGCGGCGGGATCGGCGGCGGGGCGGAACCGCCAGGCGCGCACCGCGCGCTCGGCGGACTCGGCGAACTCCTCGCGGCTGTAGGCGCTGATGAAGGTCTCGAGGAGCGAGCCGTCGGCCGCGACGAGGATCTGGACCTGGGCGTAGCCTTCGGGCACGTTCTTGTTGGTGAGCGACATCGGGAACGTGGGTTCCACGTAGTGCTCGACCCGGTAGCTCTCGCCGAGCACCTTGGGGATGCGGGAGTTCTGGGCGTGGCCGATCGCCGGTTGGCACAGGGCGGCGGCGAGGAGAAGGAAGGGGAGTTTGGTTTTCATGGCGTCTGTTGAGTGAATCCCGCGAGCGGGGCGATTCCCGCCGGGCCCCGTGTTTTTTCCGCACGACGCGCCTGCGCGCTTTTCAGCCGCGGACGTTCCCGCCAACTTCGCGGAGCCGGCGCCGACGGTCCTTTTCGTGCAACCCCCCGGCGCCACCGCCCGCCCCGCGAGTATCCAAAACTCCATGAAGCCGTACTTCGCCCTCGCCCTCCTCCTGTGTCTGCTGGCCCCCGTGCGCGCCGGTCGCGACGACCCCGAGGAACACCACCGCCGCCCGGAGACCGGGCGGGCGGTGCTCTACTCGGGGGAGAACTTCGAGGGCGTGGCCGTCGAGCTGCTGCCCGGCGCGGTGGTGCCGAACCTCGGCGACCTGCGGTTCTCCGACGGGCGGAAGGTGCAGGACCGGATCTCCTCCGTGCGGGTTTTCGGGCCGCTCAAGGTCGAGCTGTATTCAGACTCCGATTTCCGCGGCGAGAAGCTCGAGGTCGACAGCGAGATCGCGCGGCTCAACCGCGTGCCGCGCCGGCGGGGCTCCACCTGGGACAACTGCGTGAGCTCCGTGCGGATCTCCGGCGGGCACCCCGGCCGCGACGAACGGGACCGCGACGAACGGGACCGCGACGACGACCGCGGACGGGACCGCAACCCCGGCCGCAGCTCGGTGGCGGACGCCGAGCGGCTGGTCACCCGCGCCTACCGCGAGCTGTTGCAGCGCGAGCCGAACGCGGCGGAGTTGCGCCACTACCGGGACGCGATCACGGACCAGGACTGGGGGCGGGCCGCGGTCTACGACGACATCCGCGCCTCGCGCGAGTACCGTTCGCTGGAGGCGGAGCGCATCATCGAACGGACGTATCGCGACCTGCTCGGCCGTGCCCCGGATCCCTCCGGCCGTGCGAAATGGCGGCGCAAGCTCATGGACGACGACTGGAGCGAGGGGCGGTTGCGCGACGAGATCCGCCGATCCGATGAATACCGGCGGCGGGAACGCCTGCCGCCGGGCGGCCACTGAGCTGCGACGGTTCGGCCATTCGACGAGAGTTGAGAGACGAGGGCCGGGCCTTCGGGGATGACGACCGGGTCGTGGCACCGGTCCGGGCTCTTCAGCATCGCCCGGCCCGCGTCACTTGACGGTGGACCCGCGTCCGCCGCAACACGGCTGATCAGGCGCGGGTGCGCGCCGCACGCCAGACCTCGAGCAGCGCGGCGCAGTCGGCCTCGCGGCTGGTGCTGGCGATGCGATACTGGAAACGGTCGGCCTCGCGCAGCTCCTCGAGTGCGGTCTGCATCCGGCGCTCGATATCGGCGGGGTCGTCGCCCCGGCCGCCGAGGCGTGCCCGCAGTTCGTCGATCGTGGCCGGCGCCACGAACACGGTGACGAGTGCACGCCGCAGCACGGGATCGGTCTCCGCCACGGCGGAGACGCTGCGCACGCCCTGCACGTCGATCGCCGCGATGAGGCTCACGCCCGCGGCGAGTTTCTCGAGCACCGTGCGTCGGAGAGTGCCGTAGCGGTGTTTGCCGTGGACGCGGGCCCACTCGAGAAACTCGCCGCGCGCGAGCGCCTCGTCGAACTGGGCCTCGGAAAGAAAATGGTAGTGCACTCCGTCCACCTCGCCCGGGCGCAGCGGCCGCGTGGTGGCGGTGACAACACGCTCGACGCCGGGCTGCTCCGTCACGAGGCGCTCGCAGAGCGTGGTCTTGCCGGAGCCGGCGGGGCCCGCGAGGAGGAGCAGCACAGGGTGGGCGTCGGCCATGGCGAGAAGGCGGGTCAGTAGGTGAACGCAACGGTCGCGAGCACCAACCCGTAGCCGGCGAGCAATGCCCCGAGCACACGCGGCCGGCCCGGCCTCGCGAAGAGCCAGCCGAAGAAATCCCGCAGACGATAGGGATACGCGCCGAGGTAGATCGCGGCGACGATCGCGACGTACACGGCGGCGACCATCAACCGGCGCTGGGGAAACGCGAGTTCCATGTAGGCGGCGTAGAGGAGCTCGCCGGCGGCCAGCAGCGTGACGACCGCCAAGCCGCGTACGGCGAGGAAGTCCGGCGCGTGGCTGAAGCTCAGAAGCGCTATGGCGCCGAAGGCGATCAGGAGCAGGGGCTTGGGCAGCAGCTCGTCGGCGGCGCCCAGATGGACGAGGCGCCAGAGGAACCACAGCGAACCGGTGCCCATGAACAACCACGCGGCGCGGCGCGAGCGCGGGAGGGCCTTGGCGGTGGCGCCCACCGCCGGGCCGTTCCAGAGCAGAAGCCCGCCGAGGGCGAGCAGGAGGAGGGCCGGCAGAAGGGTGGCGACGAAAAGGGACATGGCGGTCCCAGGAGTCCTACTCGGTCACGTTCTCCGCCGTCGAGCCTGCTTTGCACGGCGGCGACCCGCCCGCGCCCGCGCACCGGCGGACGGGTGCGGCGTGGAGTCTGAAAATGGGGCCGGCCGCCCCCCACGGGCGGCCGGCTTTTTCTACCCAAACCGATAATCGGTGCAGGGGAAGAAAAGTGAATGTTCGTGCACTGTGAGGTGCGGCCGGGCGCCGTCCAGCCGCGTTCGTGCTCCGGAGGTGCAAAATCCTGCGAAAATGGTTACGAACGCCCGAGTCGGCGGCCGGTTCAGGACGGAAGTCACGGCGCCGCGAGGCGAGGCGGACGCGGTGGAAACGTCGGGTGACGCCGGCGGAGCCGAGCGCGATGGCGTCCTGCGCGGGCGTGCCGGGGGGGGGGCGATCCGTGGTGACAGTGCTTCAGTTCACGAGATCGCTGCCCGCTTCCACCGTGTACGTCTTGAACTCCTCGTTGATTGGCCTGGTCGTCGCATTGTGCCCGTTGGCCATTGGGCGGAGCTCGAACGAGCCCTTTACTGGACAGGGGTGACTGAGTGTCCACGAGATCTACGATCCTCCCTGGCTCTTCCGGTTTCTTGGCAGGCGGCTGAGAGAGTCTGAGATTGGTTGAACGAAACGGCGCGTACTTGGTCTATGGTGGCAACCTGCGAGGCCACCGACCCGTCCAGCTCAGTCTCGTGACTCTGATCAACGTGGAGGCGTTGATCGCCGCCGATCATCCGATCCGCGCGATCGGCGCGCGTTGTGTCGCTCATCAGGCCGGGGCCGTTTGGGCCCGGGGCAGTGCCACGCCGCGCCTCCCCTCGCCGCGTTCTACTACGGGGCGACGGCGACGCGCACGCGCAGGAACCGACGGGGGGCGAGCGGATCTTCGAGGGAAACAGTGTCCTGGAACTGGATTCGGACAGGCGTGCCGCAGCCGTAGACCGCCTGTTCCTCCCATGTGGCGAGGTCGGAGCTGGCCTCGACGCGGTAGCTCAGATCGGTCGCGGTGGCATGGCGGTCGAACGTGAGGCTGAGATAGGTGCGGCCGCCATCGTTGGCGGTGGTCTGGGTCACGGGCGGGGCTACGGCGCCGCGGGCGGGCAGGCCGTGGGCGTAGCGCTGGAGGTTGGTGACGCCGGCATGGTCGGGATCGGCGAGCGGGCCGGAGACGGCGTCGTCGATGGCGTCCGCACCCGAGAAGTTCGCGGCGCGCCACGCCGCGAAGGTCGTGGGCTCGGCGGCGAAGACGGCGGTGAGGTTCATCGCGCAGGTCACGTTCGGAAGCTCGAGGGTCGCGGTGGGCACGCGGCCGCCGGGGAGGCCGTTCCAGTGGGAGAACTGGTATCCCGGGTCCGCGGTGGCGACGAGGGATGCGCCGGTGGCGCCGAAGGCGATGGTCTGGACGGACGGGCCGGACACGCTGCCGCCCGGGACCGCGGTGGCGGTGACTTTCGACGCACCCGGGACGGCGGCGGGGTGGCCGAGCGTCTGGGTGAAGAGAATGTCCTGATCGCCCGAGAGCCCGAGAACGGCGGAGACGTCCGACACGCTGGAGCGGACGAGTTCGCCGAGCCCTTCGGCGGCGGCGTAGGCGGCGATGTTCTGCGAGATGTGTCCGGTATGCAGACACGCGGCGCGCTGCTTGGCCGCGGCGGTGCCGGCGAGTTTCGCGTAGTCGGCGACATAGAGGAAGATCGCAGGGACCGAGCCGAAGCCCAAGGTGCCGCGGACATCCGTGGCGGTCACCTGGACCAGTCGGTGTGCGCCGCCGATCTCCGTGACGTAGCGGTAGACGCCGCCGGGACGGGCGACGTAGATGTCGATGGCCTGGGCGCCGGAGACGGCGGGGGCGGTGCGCTCATCGGTGGTCGAGTCGTTGTGGCCGAGTCCGGCCCAGAGAAGGTCGGCGAGGGTCTGGTCCGTGAAGGCGGTGGCGGCGAAGGAGCGGGTTGACCGGCGGCGCTTGAGGATCTGGAGCGCCGGGGCGGTGTTCACCGCTGCCGGGGGCATCACGCCGGCCGCGACGACCCAGGCGGGATCGGGGTCGGGGGTGCCTTCGGGATAGCCGGCACTGTGCAGGAGCAGCAGGGTCTGGTTGGATGGCAGGCCGAGTGCGGCGGGCAACGCGGTCGGAATGCTCGCGGAGACGCGTGAGGCGAGCCCGCGGTCGGCGCAGGCGAGGGCGATGTTCTCGGAAATGAAGCCGGTGTGGATCGAGCCGAAGAAGTTGATCGAGCTGCTGTAGCTCGCGATGGCGAAGGTGACCGGCGCGGCGGCGGCGGCGGGGTCGAGCAGGGGGCGCAGGTCGGTCGTGGCGTGTTGCGCGATGGTGTGCTCGAGTTGGTCGTACACGAAGACGCCCTGGGCGCAGAGCACGTAGAGCACGTCGTCGCGGCTGGCGTAGGAGTAGTTGCTGGTGCGGTGGCCGGAGACGGGGCGGTTGATGCCCGTGGAGGCCCAGAGCAGGTCGGAGACGGTTTGCTGCGACAGCCCCGTGGGGGCGAACGCGACGGCATCGCGGCGAGCGAGGAGGATCCGGTTGATCGGGTGCTCGTCGCCGCGCGGCGCCGGCAGGGGCAGGTCCTCGGCCGGGGCGGCGGGGGTGAACGCGAGGGCGGCCGCGACGGCGGCGAGAGCAGGGAGGAGGCGGTGGGCGTGCATGCGGCGAGGGAACGTGCCCCACTCCCGACCCGGCGCACCGCCACGGCAACCGAGAAGTCGGATACGGGGGCGGCCGGCCCGAATTGTTACCGGGAGTTGACGGGGCGGCGCCGGCCGCCCGGCGCCGCGAAGGGCTGACGCTGACCGCGCCCGTCCGGTCAATGCATCGGAGCCGGCCGGCGGCGGGTCGGCTCTTGGCAGGTGGGCGGCGGCGGCTAGCGTCGGCGGCTCCATGGCCACTCCCCCGGTCTCCCTCCTCGATTTGCGCCGCCGCATGGCGGCCGACCTCAACGGCAACATCCTGCCCTTCTGGGCGCAGCGCGCCTTCAAGCCCGACGGCAACCTCGTGGGCGTCGTGACCCACGACCTGCGCGAGTTCGACGACGTGCCGCGCCATGTCGTGCTCTGTGCCCGAATCCTCTGGACATACGCCGCGGCCGCGCGGCTCGATCCCCGCCCCGAGTGGCTCGCGGTGGGCCGCAAGGCGCTCGCGCTCCTCGAGGGCGCGTTCCGCGACCGGGCGCACGGCGGATTCTACTGGAGCCTCACCCGCGACCTGCAACCGCACTCGCCGCGCAAGCAGGTGTACGCGGAGGCGTTCACGATCTACGGGTTGACCGAATGGTATCAGGCGACAGGTGACGCCGCCGCCCTCGGGCGCGCGAAGGAGATCTTCGCGTTGCTCGAGAAACATGCCCGCGAGCCGAAGTTCGGCGGCTACCTCGAGGCGCTCGATGCGGACTGGGGGCCGCTGGCCGACATGCGCCTGAGCGACAAGGACCTCAACTCGCCCAAGTCGAACAACACGCTGCTCCACATCCTCGAGGCGTACACCGCGCTGCTGCGCGCCTGGCCCGCGGCGCAGGTGCGCACCGCGCTCAAGGAGCTGCTCACCGTCGTGCTCGACCGCGTCTACACCGACCAACCGTACCCGCACTGCGCGCTCTTCTTCGACCTCGAGTGGCGCTCACTGCTGCCGAAGTTCTCCTACGGGCACGACATCGAGGCCAGCTGGCTGTTCTGGGAGGCCGCGGCGGCGGTCGACGACCCGGCGCTGCTCGCCCGCACCAGGCAGGCCGCGCTCGCGCTCGCCGACGGCGTGCTCGCCAACGGCATCGATACCGACGGCGCCGTGCTCTACGACGGCGACGCCACCGGTCCGCTCAACACCGACAAGCACTGGTGGCCGCAGGCCGAGGCGATCGTCGGCTTCCTCAACGCCTGGCAGCTCAGCGGCAAGCCGGAGTATCTCGACGCCGCGGTCCGCGCCTGGGAGTTCACGGAGCGGCACGTCGTCGACCACGCGCACGGCGAGTGGTTCGCGATCCTCGACCGTGGCGGAAAGGTGTACCCGGATTATCCGGAGTACCCCGACAGCCAGAAAATCGGCCCGTGGAAATGCCCGTACCACAACGGCCGCGCCTGCATCGAGGTGCTCAAGCGGGTGCCGGCCGCCGGGTGATCCCCGGGCGCGGCCGGCCGCGGGGCGGAAACCTCACCGCATTGACGCGCGGGCGACGGCGATCAGCACGCAGCCGAGCCACACGGCCCAGGCGGCGATCGCTGTCCGCAGCCACAGGCGGGAGACGAAGTCGAGGAGCGGCTCGGCGGGCTCGGAGCGTGAACCGGTGGGGTCGGTGAGGGCGGGGAGAATCATGGGCGCGAGGATGCCGGACAGGGTCGGACATCGACCGTCCACCGCTTGGGCCGGTCGCGGCCGCAACAGGGTTGGACACGGCGCGTCCGGCGCGCTCAACATCCGGCCCATGTCCGACACCGCGCCCCTCCCCGCCCGCCTCACCCGGCCGCCCTACGAGCGGATGACGTACATCCACGACCAGCTGCAGGCGGACAAGCACCCGAACTGCACCACGCTCGCCGCGCATTTCGAGGTCTCGACGAAGACGATCCAGCGCGACATCGAGTTCATGCGCGACCGTTGGCAGTTGCCGATCGAATACGACGAGACGCGTTTCGGCTACTACTACTCCGAGCCGGTGGAGAACCTCCCGCTGGTCACGATGACGGAGGGCGAGCTGGTCGCGCTGCTCGTGGCGCAGAAGGCGGTCGAGCAGTACGCCGGCACGGCGTTCGAGGCGCCGCTCACCAATGCGTTCACGAAGCTCACCGCGCAGCTCGACGGGCCGGTCACGGTCGCGCTCGGCGCCGCGCGCCACGTGTTCTCATTCAAGGCCGCCGGCCCCGCGCGCGCCGACCTCGAGCTGTTCCGCCGCCTCAGCCAGGCGGTGCTGGAGAACCGCGAGGTCGCCTTCGACTACCGCGGGCTCGGCGACGCGAAGCCCGCGCGGCGCCGGGTGCAGCCGTGGCACCTCTGTTGCGTCGACAACCAGTGGTATCTGATCGGGCATGACCTCAACCGCGCGGCGAAGCGCACCTTCGCGTTTCCCCGGATCTCGGGCGTCGAGCTCACCCGCCACAAGTTCGCGCGGCCGGCGGGCTTCTCGATCCGCGAGCACCTGGGCGGCAGCTTCGGCATCATCGCCGGCAGCGGCGAGTACCGCGTGCGGCTGCGTTTCGACACCTGGGCTGCGCAGCTCGTGCGCGAGCGTTTCTGGCACGATTCGCAGGAGCTCACCGAGCGCCGCGACGGCACCGTCGAGCTCGCCCTCGAGCTCGACAGCCTCGCCGAGGTGGAGCGCTGGGTCCTGAGCTGGGGCGAACACGTGGAGGTGCTCGCCCCGAAACCGCTGCGCGAGCGGATCGGCGCGGTGGCGCGGCAGGTGGCGGCGAAGCACGACGGCTGACCCGCGCGGTGCACCGAGCCCGCGCGGCCCCGCCGGAGATTGTCACGTATTACGTGACAATCTCCGAATGGCGCGCCGCGGCTTCTTCGGGGCGGCGTTGCGGCGGAGCGGCCTCTGCGGCGTGACCGGCGCGAGGGGGGAGCGCCGCCGTTTGGAGAAATCACATCGGGTCTCAGGCGCACGCGCTCCCACATGGCCGCCTCTGCGCCCTCCCGCGGACCGGAACGCGTCCCGCTTCCGGCGGTCCCGCGCAACGCCAACGCGGGTGGCGAGCTGCGCCGCAGGGGGCCGGCTGCGGCCGCTACTCGCGCGGTTTCAG
>JAEZSJ010000173.1 GCA_023443985.1 Verrucomicrobiota bacterium
ACGCTGGTCGTTCTTGAACTTGCGGTAGCGCACGCTCGCCTTGGTCACGTCCGGTGCGACCGCCTTCTTGTCGGCGTCGAAGAACGTCATGACGAACTTGCCGCCCTCGACCTTGAGGTTGATGAAGCCGCCGTTGGCGCGGGTGATGAGGAGGCCGGTGATGTTGGCCTCGTCGAGTTGGTCGCCTGCGGGGGCCTTCGTGGCCGGCTGGGCCGCGGGGGCGGCGGCGGGCTTCGGGGCGGCGATGGTGACGGAGGTCGCGAGGCCGATGCCGAGGGCGAGGGACAACAGGGCGGAAAGCGTCTTCATCGCGGCGGAGGGTGCCGGCGGGCGCCGGTGGTGGCAAGCCCGGGGCAGGCGGCGGGCGCGGCGTTTACGCCGGTTTCACCGGGGGATACCGGCCGCGGCCGGTTACGGCGGCGGCGGATTCTCGCGCCCGGGACGCTTCGCCGACTGCTTCTGGAGCTGGCGTTTGAGCTCCCGCCACTTCGCGATGCGCTCGGCGGTCTTGGCTTCGAAGCCCACGGGCTTGGGCTCGTAGAACCGAAGCGGTTTCTCGAGGTAGTCCTGGCCGCTGATGTTCTCGGGAAAGTCGTGGCTGTAGAGGTAGCCTTCGCCGTGGCCCATGCGCTTCGAGGCCTGCCCGCCCTTGTCGCGCATCGGCATGGGCACCTGCTGCACGGTGCCCTGGGTGAGCGCGGCCTTGGCGGCGTGGAGGGCGAGGGTGACGGAGTTGCTCTTCGGCGCGCTCGCGAGGTGGACGGTCGCGTGGGCGAGCGCGTATTCGGCCTCCGGCAACCCGACGAACTCGCACGCCTGGTGCGCCGCGACGGCCAGGGGCAGGCCGAGCGGATCGGCGAGGCCCACGTCCTCCGAGGCGCTGATCACGAGGCGGCGGGCGATGAAACGCGGGTCCTCGCCGCCGGCGAGCATCTTGGCGAGCCAGTAGAGCGCGGCATCGGGGTCGGAGCCGCGGATGCTTTTGATGAATACGGAGATCGTGTCGTAGTGTTCGTCCTCGTCGGCGTCGTAGCGGATGCGGCGTTCCTTGGCGAAGACCTCGAGCTGGGCGGAGGTGAGTTCGCCCTTGAGGGGGAGCGAGAGGATGAGCGTCTCGAGCGCGTTGAGCGCGCGGCGCAGATCGCCGTCGCAGAGCGCGGCGAGGTCGCGGAGCACGCTCTCCTCGGCGCGGCATCCGGTCTGGCCGAGTCCGCGCTCCGGATCGTCGAGCGCGCGGCGGAGCACGGCGGTGACGTCGTCGACGGCGACCGGGTCGAGGCGGAAGAGGTGGCTGCGGCTGAGCAGCGGCGGATTGACGTAGAAGCCCGGGTTGTGGGTGGTGGCGCCGATGAGGCGGATGTTGCCCTGTTCCACATCCGGCAGGAGGAGATCCTGCTGCGATTTGTTGAACCGGTGCAGCTCGTCGATGAAGAGGATCGTCGTCTCGGTGCGGTGGCGGGCGATGGCGAGCACCTCGCGCAGTTCGGCGACGTTGGAGAGCACGGCGTTGAGGCGCACGAAACGGCTGCCGGTCTCGCGGGAGATGGCCTCGGCCAGACTGGTCTTTCCGCAGCCGGGCGGACCGTAGAAGATGAGCGAGCCGAACTGGTTGCTCTTCACCAGGCGCGGCAGGAGCGAGTCCGGCTCGAGGATGTGGCGCTGGCCGGCGATCTCGGCGAGGGAGCGCGGCCGCATGCGCGCGGCCAACGGCTGCTTGCGCGGTGCGGCCGGCCACTCGGCCCCGCGCGCGGCCCGCGACGCGGTGTCATCCGCGGCGAACAGATCGGGCTGGTCCTCGGCAGGCATGGCGGAAAGCAGGCCGCAGTCGGCGCGGGCTGGCAAGCGCGGCGGTGGGGCGGGCGAAGGGCCCGCAGGCGCCGATGGGTGGAGGCCGGCCGCGAGGAAAGTGGCGGGGGATGCCGTGGGCTCGACGTGTGGAAATTCTGGAGCCGATTGGAGGCGGCGGATTCTCGACAGGCGCGGCGCGGGGGCCTGTTGTCGCGGGCATGTTGCTGCTGAAGGACTCGGAGGAGCGGTGGCGTTTCCCGTTGGTGACGGTGCTGATCATCGTCGCGTGCGGGCTGGTGTTCTGGTGGGAGCAGCGGCTCGGGGAGGCCGGGCTGCGGCAGGCGTTCCTGCGCTGGGGTTTCGTGCCGGCGAAGGCCGGGGCGGCGCTCGCGCTCGGCGACAAGCTCGGGATCCGCGACGCGGTGGTGACGCTCTTCACGAGCCAGTTTCTCCACGGCGGCTGGCTGCACGTGATCGGAAACCTGTGGGCGTTGTGGATCTTCGGCGACAACGTCGAGGATCGGTTCGGGCGCGCCCTCTATCTCGGGTTCTATCTCGGCTGCGGGGTGGCGGCGGCGGTCGCGCACGGCGTGATGGCGAGCGCGAGCCCGCTGCCGGCGGTGGGCGCCTCGGGGGCGATCAACGGCGTGATGGGCGCCTACCTGGTCTGGTGCTGGCGGTCGCGGGTGACGTTGCTGGTGCCGATCGTGATCATCCCGCTGCCGATCAAGGTGCCGGCGGTGCTCTACCTGTTGTTCTGGATCGCCACGCAGTGGCTGGCCGCGGCGTCGACGCTGGGCCAGTCGGTGCACCTCGGCGGGGTGGCCTGGTGGGCGCACATCGGCGGCTTCACCTGCGGCGTGCTCGGGGCGTTGTGCGTGCGTCCGCTGCAGGAGTACGAGGTCAAACCGGTTCGACAGAGGCGGTCGTGAAAGGGGCCGGCCGAACGGCCTCGGCCTGCCGGGATAGGCGGAAGTGTGTTCTTGGTGCTTGTCTCCAAGAAGACCGGAACGAGATCCTTGCCCAATGCTGTCCCACATAGAGGGAGAAGAGGACGCGTAAGCGTTTAGGATTGAAAGGGAAACGAGTGCGGAAGGCTGCTCACGATTTGAGCCAGCAGGTGTAGATGGTGGGATTGGCCGGGTGAACACCGGTAAGGCTGTCTTTGCTCAGATCATGGCGCGTACCCCTCATTGGGAGTTCCAGCGCGCCTATCGCGCCTGCGGCGCACGCGCGCTCCGTTCTGATGCGCTCTCGTCTTGGGACCATTTCCTCGCCCTGTGTTTCGCGCAGCTGACGTTCCGGCAGAGTTTGCGAGATATTGAGGCATGCCTACGCGCTCAGCCCGGGCTGGCGTATCGCCTTGGGTTCCGCGGCGCGATCACGCGCAGCGCCTTGGCTCGTGCGAACGAGCAACGCGACTGGCAACCGTGGGCGAGGCTCGCGCGCAAACTCATGCCGAAGGTGCGCACCCTCTATCAAACCGAGCCGACGGCCCTCGACATGGACGTGCCGGTGATCGCGATCGACTCCAGCTTGATCGACCTGAGCTTGGCGCTTTGCCCATGGGCCAACTTCACGGGAGTGAAGGCCGCGCTCAAACTGCACACCGCACTGGACCTCCGCGGTCCAGTGCCGGCGTTCGTCAATGTGACCGCGGGCGAAGACAGCGACATGGGTGGTTTGGATCACCTGCCAGTCGAACCGGGCGCGGTCTATGTAATGGATCGGGGATACGTCGATTTTCGCCGTTTGCGTCGCCTCGCTGACCAAGGCGCCTTCTTCGTCATCCGCGCCCGACCCGACGTTCGCTTCTATGTACGAGCGTCCCGTTCCGTCGATCGCAGCGGTTCGCTCCGCGCTGACCAAATCATCCGATTCAATGGCACTGATGTTCCCAACCATTGGCCGGGCGATCTGCGGCGCGTCACCATCTACGATGCGGAGCACGCCCGCCGTCTCGCTTTCTGGACCAACCTATGGGACGCGCCGGCTGTGGTTGTCGCCGAAGCGTACCGCCAACGTTGGCAGATCGAGCTATTCTTTCGTTGGCTCAAACATGGCCTGCGTATCCAAACATTCTACGGCACCAGCGAGAACGCGGTGCGGCTGCAGCTTTGGGCCTCCATCTGCGTATACCTCGCGATGGCGACTGCCCGCAAACAGCTCGGCATCACTACAAATCTGACGACCTTCGTCCAAGTTCTCTCGCTTCACGCACTTTCAAAAACACCTGTCGCTGAACTCTTTGCGGAAAGCGACACAAGCAAAGCGGAGCTCGATATTCATAACCAGCTCTCATTCAGCGACTTTATCTGAGACAGCATTGGATCCTTGCCCCCCCCCCTGCGCGCATGAGGCTCGACGTGGACGGGATTGCTTGCTCGTCGTGCCGGGTGCTCGAACGCGGATTCACCATGTCACCGATTTCCACACGTACCCGCCTTCTGCTCCTGTCGGCTGCCGCAGGGCTGACCACTTGGTTACAGGCCGCTCCGACCCTCGATGTGCAGCCGCAGATCACGGTCGCTGCCGCCAGCGGCCAGCCTGCGGTCTTTTCCGCGCAGGCTTCGGGCACCGGCACTATCCGTTTCCAATGGCGACGGATGGGTGGTGACTTGGAGGGGCAGACGAATTCGAGCTACACGATCCCCTCGGCGACGGTTGCCGACTCCGGCTACTACGACGTGGTGGCGACCGACGACACTGGTTCGATCACATCGACTCCGAGCCGACTGATCGTGGCTCCGAATATCGGATACCCCGACACCCTGCGGCTGGACACCAGTTTCGCGCCGCTGCTGGAGACTGGGGGCGCGACGATTCTCGCGTTGGCCGTGGCGCCGGATGGGAACATCTATGTCTCCGGCAACTACTCGACCATCGCTGGCCAACGCCGGAGTGGGTTGGTGCGGTTTGCGCCTGATTTCACACTTGATCCGACTTTCGCCTCGGCCGTCGGCGATGTCCGGGATGTCGATTTCCAATCCGACGGCAAATTGCTGGTCTGTCGAGGCTCCGGGGTGAACCGACTCAATCCCGATGGTACGCTTGATCCGACTTTTGCGGTTTCGTTCGGCTATTCAAGTGGAGCCAAGACGGTCGACGCGGTATCCCTGCAGTCGGACGGAAAGGTTCTGGTCCGTGGAGCCTTCGATTCGGTGAATGGAGTCGCTCGCCGGACGGTGGTGCGGCTCAACGCGGACGGCTCGGTGGATGCGACGTTCGATGCCGGCCTTGGGCAATACGATACCGTGACCGCAATGAGGGCCGTTGGATCGAGGGCCCTTCTGCTGGGATCGTTTTACCAGACTGGTGGCAGCGTCAACCAGTTGCGGATTCTCAATCCTGACGGCTCGGTGGCTGCGGCAACCCCGGGGAGTTCGACGGTGCAGTACTCGCCATCGATTCTTGAATGCAGCGCGGACGGGATGATCTATGTGCTGGAGCGGTCATGGGAGGGGACGAAATCGATCGAACGGCTCCTGCGCTATGATCGCGACGCAGTCCTCGATGACAGCTTCCAGTCTGCGCTGACTGGTTCGCCTCGGGCGATTGCCGTGAGGTCGGACGGGCGGCTCGTGGTGTCGGAAGTTGCGGCGACCGGCGGGTATGAGGTTGTTGTTCTGAACATGGACGGCACGGTCGACCCGACCTGCGCCTATAGTGTGGCAAGCCCTGCTTCTTTCGGCCCCCTGGCAGTCAATGCGGCGGGGCGGATATTTCTCTATGTGTACCGAAACACTGGCGAGTCGCCCTTCAGCGATGTGGTCTCGTTCGGTGCAGTCGAGGAGCCGACCGTCTCGTTGACGCAGGATATGCGTTGTCCGGCATATCCGGTGACCATCTTGCCGGTGCGCGATGGGAAATGGTTGGTTTCCGGGGCGTTCACCCATCTCAACGGGGTCGCATCGTCCGGCTGGGCGAGGCTCAACTCCGATGGCACGACCGACCCATCATTTGCGGCCACTTGCCCGCGGCTAAGTTCGGGCTCGCGGATTGTCGTACAGGGCGATGATCGAGTTCTTGTGGTGGGATGCGCGCCATTCTTCGTGAAGAGATTGTAGCCTGACGGAAGCGACGATCCCTGCTTCTCGTTCTCCTCGGGGACGGGGTTCAACTCAGGGCTCAATTGCGTTGAGGTTCTCCCGAATGGCCGGATCGCCGTCGGTGGAAGTGTGTGGGGCTACAACGGCGAGATATTGCTGACGGGCTGCGCGGTGCTTCTGCCGGACGGGCGGCGGGACACGGCGTTCCAGCTTACGACCGAGCGGAGCACAAACGCCAAACTCGTGGCGACGGATTCTCGTGGTCGGGTGGTGCTTGGGGGATCTGGCATCAGGGACAAAAACTATAGCTATGTTGGTGGATTGGTGCGTTTCGACGAGGTGGGGAGTATCGTGTTTCCAGCGTCAACCGGCAAAGATTTCGATACCGTCACCCGTATCGAGTCCGATGTCGCGGGTCGTTTGATACTGGCGGGGAGTTTCGAACTTCCGGGAAATCTGTCGCGGCGGGGGTTTGTGCGCATGAATGACGACGGCTCGATCATGCCGTCGGGCGGTTCGCCGGTCTCGTTATCCGAGTGGGGCCTTCCGGGTCTCCTGATCCAGAACGATGACAAGGTGCTCGTGTCGGGAAGTCCTCCGTCGAGCCCGGACCGGTTGATCCGGGTAAGGGCTGACGATACCATCGACCCGAGTTTCTGGGCACCGGATCTTTCCGGGTCCTCGGCGTCGCAGATAACCTACGACGACGACGGGAGGTTGCTGCTGACAAATGCGTCGGCAAGTCGCGACGGTCAGGTGGTTGGACCGCTCGTTATGCTCAAGCCCGACACCATGCCGTCGCCGGTCCCGGCGATCACGGCGCAACCGTCCGATGCCGTTGTCCTGAGCGGATCTTCGGCGCACTTGCGGGTTGATGCTGCACTGGAGTGCGGCGGACTTGGGTACCAATGGTACGCGGGCGAGAGCGGCGACACGTCCGTGCCGATTTCCGGCGCCACGTTGCCGGTCTACGATACGCCTGCGTTGACCGAGCCAACCCAAGTCTGGGTCCGCGTTTTGAGCGCCACGGCATCAGTCGATAGCCGGACGGTGACAGTATCGATCGCTTCACGTCAGGATTTCGGGCAGTGGATCGTTGCGAGTGGCGCGCCCGCCGATCAGCGCGGCGAACTCGACATGCCGGCTGGTGATGGAGTGCCCAACCTCATGAAGTTCGCACTCGGTGTGCCGCCGCTCGTTGCGGCCGGTGCGCATCTTCCGACTCCCGAGCTGCACGCCGAGGACGGTCAGCCACTTTCCGTGGCACTCTTGTTTGCGCGCAATCTGAACGTCCGCGGCATCCGGTATGTGCTGGAGGTGTCGACCGATCTGACCGAGTGGACCGAGGTGGAGAGCGCCGTGGATGCACTTGGCCTCAATCCTGACGGCACTGAACTGGTGCGTTTGCGCGAACTGGCGCCACGGACGGAGTCGCGCCGTTTCCTGCGCCTGAAGGTTGAGATGGTTGCACCCTAGCGGTGCCCTCAGCGCCCGACGGTGAGGTCCTGTGCGGCGCCGATGGTGGAGCCGGGGATCGGGGCGAGGCCGAGGAGCTTGAGCGAGACGTTGCCCGCCTCGCCATTGCGGATGGGCTGCGGGGCGGCGTCGTATGCGGGGCGGCCGGCGCCGGGATCGCGGCGGGTCGACGGGTTGAGCGCGTAGAGGTCGGCTCCGCCGGTCACGCCCGGGCCCCAGAGGTAGAAGGGGATGGTGTAGTTCTCGGGCAGCGCGGAGTCGCCGTGGTTCTTCTCGACGCCGCCGTGGTCCGCGGTGAGCAGGATCACGGTGCGGCCGGCGAGGGCGGGCGTCTCGTCGACCAACCGGAAGAGCACGCCGAGCTCGTTGTCGATGCGCAGCAGGGTGTTGCTGTAGGGACTTCCCGGAGTCGAATCCCAGCCGAGGGCGTGCCCGGCGGAGTCGAGGTCGGTGAGGTGGAGGAAAACGTAGTTTGCCGGCGCGGCACGCTGGTCGGCGGCGAGCTGGGCGACGAGGGCGGCGGTGTTTCCGTCGCTGCGGAAGAGGTCGATCTTGTTGCGCCCGTGGTCGGGGGCGAGCGCGTCGGGGGCGCCGTGCGCGGAGTCCCAGCTGGCGGCGAAGAGCGAGAACTTGCTCTTGCTCACGTAGGCGGCGGTGCGCAGGCCGTGGTCGTGGGCGACGTCGAACACGCCGGCGACATATTCGCCCTTGTTGGTCGCGAGCGTCTGGTCGGGCGCGGGGTCGGTGTTGGCGGACCAGTTGTGGCCGGCGGGTCCGAGGATCGGCCGACCGGTGAGCTGGGTGGTGTGGTTCGGAAGGGTGATGGAGAGGTCGAAGTCGCAGCGGGCGTTGTCGGTGCCGGCGCCCTGGGTGCGCAGCCGATGGAAGTTCGGCAACGAGGCGGCCGGCAGCGCGGTGATCGCATCCGGGCGGAGCCCGTCGACGCTGATGTGGATCACGTGGCGGACCTCCTGCGCCTGCAGGATCGCGGAGGTGAGCGCGAACACGAGGGCGGCCCGCAGGGCGCGACAGAGGGAAGGCGTGGGCATGGTCTGGAAAATGGTCGGGGCGAGGCGGCGGCGCCAGCGTGGTTTTCGGCGCGACGGACGCCGCGGCAGCGTCACGGCTGCGCGCGCAACCGGGCGGAGAAGCGGGCGAGCGCCTCGAGGAAGTAGTAGTCGCCGTAGACGAGCGGCACGTCGATCTCGCGGCGCTCGGGCATGTGCCCGACCGCGTGGAGGAGGAGGAAGCCGCCGTTTTTGCCGAGCTCGGCGCGGTAGGCGGGGGAGGAGAGGGAGCGAAGTTGAATTTCGGCGACGGCGAGGTACTCGCGCGCCGCCTCCGGCTCGGCGAACCCCGCGAGCTCGACGAGCGCCGAGCACAGGACGGCCGCGGCGGAGGTGTCCCGCGGCGCGGCGGGGATGGCGGGGGCATCGAAGTCCCAGTAGGGGATCTTGTCGGCGGGCAGGCGCGGGTGATCGAGGAGGAACCGGGCGATGCGGTGGGCGTGCGCGAGGTACTCGGGGCGGCGCGTTTCGCGGTACATCAGGGTGAAACCGTAGAGGCCCCAGGCCTGCCCGCGCGCCCAGGCGGAGGCGTCGGCGTTGCCCTGGGCGGTCTGTTTCCTGAGCACGGTGCCGGTCTCGGGGTCGTAGTCGACGACGTGGAAGGAGCTCGCGTCGGCGCGGTAGTGGTTCGCGAGCGTCTTGTCGGCATGGCTGGTCGCGATCTCGCGCAGGCGCGGATCGCCGCTCTCCCGGGCGGCCCAGAGCAGCAGCTCGAGGTTCATCATGTTGTCGACGATCACCGGGCAGCGCCACGGGCCGAAGTCCCACGAGCGGATCACCCCGGCGCCGGGGCGGAACCGCGTGGCGAGCGCGCGGGCCCCATCGAGCAGCACGGCGCGGTAGTCGGCGCGGCCGGTGAGCCGCAGGCCCTGGCCGTAGCTGCAGCCGAGCATGAAGCCGACATCGTGGTGCCCGGCGAAATGGCGCAACGAGTCGAGCCGGGCGGTGTAGCCCTCGGCGGCGGTCCGCCACCGCGGGTCGCCGGTGTGTTCAAAAATCAGCCACAACGAGCCGGGGAAGAAGCCGCTGGTCCAGTCCTCGGGGTCCACGGTGACGGGTTTGCCCGCCGCGGCGGTACGCGGCAGCCGGGGATCGCCCTCGAGCGAGGCGAGCAACGTGGAGTATTGCGCGGCCGCGAAGGCGAAATCCTCGCGGATCACCTCAGCCAGCGGGGCGGGCTCGGCGCGGGCCGTCGGTGCGGAGGGTGCGGCGAGGAAGGCGAGGGCGACGAAAGGCAGCGCGGCCAGGCGGAGGGGGTGCATGGCCGGCGAAGGTGGCGGAGCCGGTGCGCGGAGCAAGCGGAGCGCGTGCGGACAATCCGGCTGAGCCGGCCGCGGGCCGCCGGAGCCGGCTGTGCGATTCCCGAAGCGCGGATTTGCCGTGCCCGGCGCGCCCCGTCATGGTGGCCGGCGATTTCCCATGGCCATCAAGAAACGCACCAAGCGCATTGGCATCCTCACCGCCGGCGGCGACAGCCCCGGCCTCAACGCCGCGATCCGCGCCGTGGGCAAGACGGCGGTCGGCCAGTACGGCTGGGAGCTGATCGGCTTCCGCGACGGCTTCCTCGGGATGATCGAGGACCGCTGGGTGAACTTGGACAAACGTGGACTGGTCGGCATGCTCACGCTCGGCGGCACGGTGCTCGGCACCTCGCGCGACAAGCCGCACCGCATGCCCGTCGCGGGCGGCGGCACGTGTGACATGACCGGCGCGATCGTGCGTACGTACAAGCGGCACAAGCTGGATGCGCTCATCTGCCTGGGCGGCGGCGGCACGCACAAGAACGCCGCGCGGCTGATCGAGAAAGGGCTGAACATCGTCACGCTGCCCAAGACGATCGACAACGACGTGGCGTTCACGGACGACACGATCGGCTTCGACACCGCGCTGGGCATCGCCACCGAGACGCTC
>JAEZSJ010000212.1 GCA_023443985.1 Verrucomicrobiota bacterium
AGACGGCGAACATCCTCAACAACGCCACCGACCGCAGCCTGATCATCCTCGACGAGGTCGGCCGCGGCACCTCGACCTACGACGGCCTGAGCATCGCCTGGGCGGTGGTCGAGCACCTGCACCGCGAGCCCGCCGCCGGCCCGCGCACGCTCTTCGCCACGCACTACCAGGAACTCACGCAGCTCGACAAGTTCCTGCCCCGTCTGCGCAACTTCTCCATCGCGGTAAAGGAGTGGAACGAGGAGATCATCTTCGTGCGCCGCGTCATCCCCGGAGCCGCCGACCGCAGCTACGGTATCCAGGTCGCCAGGCTCGCCGGCCTGCCGCTCCCTGTGATCGAACGCGCCAAGGTCATCCTCGCCCAACTCGAGTCCGACGACACCACGGTGAGCGTCCCCGCCCCCCAGACCCGCCCCCGTCGCAAGATCCACGTCGCCCCCGAGGACGACGGTCAGTTGAGCCTGTTGTAGTTGGTCGGTCTGGTAGGGCGAATCGTCCCCGGTGCGCCGTTCCGCCTGACCGAGTTTCCGGTCACAACATGTGCCCAGCGCGGCTCACCCGGAGGGTTCGCCCTACCCTGCAATCACCGCTCTTGCCCACTCACGTCCCCGACGGCGTTGAGGGCAACGCCGTCGCCTGCGGCGAGGTTCACTAACGGTGCTTCCTACTGCAGTCGCTCAGCCCAGTACCCGGGTTTCCGCCGCGCATGTCCAACTGCGAGCACCCAGAGCGTTTCGCCACGGACCACGTACGCGACGAAAAACGGAAACACCCGGAGATTCACCCGCCGGTAGCCACCATCGCGCAGCATCGCGACCTCCGGATTCTTGGCGATCCATGCCACGTGCTCGTCGAACTCCTCCCAGAGGCGCTGGCCCAATCCCATCTGCTCGCGCTCGTAGTATCCTACCGCGTCGAGCAACTCTCGTCGGGCCTCGGCAAGTACCCGAACCGTCATGGTTCAAACCGACGATTCATCTCCCGCCGCAATTCGTCGAGCGAGACGCTGTTGGCGCAGCCTTCATCCACAGCCTTCACACGCGCACGAATTTCCTCATCCCAAGTCGCTTCAGCTTCAGCCAGCTCACCGGAATCCAAGTCCAGCAACGTGCGAACCAGCCTCAGCCGTTCGGACTTCGGCAGCGCCGCCGCCTCGCGTGTGAGCATCTCGGTGCGAGTCATGCGGCACACTCTGCGCGGCGGCGCGCCATGGTCAACCGCCTCGTCGCCGGGGTCACCGCCCCCGGCTACATCAGAACAGCATCCCCGGCTCCGGCTCGGCGCCGACCTGCAGCGCGAGATCCACGGATGTCGTGAAGATGTTGCGGCGCCGGAACGCTTCCGGCGAGGCGTCGAGGGCGATGGCGCGCAACCTCGGCTCGTCCACGCCGTCGTCGAAGCTCGGCTCGGCGAGGAAACGGTTCGGCTTGAGCGCCCAAGCGGGAATCGCGGCACCCACGTGCAGGCACACGTATTCGGCGTAGGCGGCCAGCCACGCGTCCGCCATCGCGCCTTCGGGAAACCTCCCGCGCAGCACCCGCGGCGGCCCGAGCACGCTGCCGATGACCTGCGACCGCGACGTGAGCCCGCGCGCATGCCCGGTCCAGTCCCGGAGATTGCGGCGGAACACCGCACACGAGTCGCTCCACGCCGCGACGTCGCTGAGCGAGCGGGCATGGGAGATGGTCGACGGCTTGCGGGCGGGTTCCATGGTGGTGGCGAGACGTGAGCAAGGGAGACGGCCGACTCCGATTCAACGCCGGAACGCGGCGACCGGGCGCGCGGCCAACGGGCGCTCCGCCCGGGTCAACGCGCCCGGCTCGGGTCCAGCCGCACGAGCACCGGGCGGTGGTCGCTCGCGGCGCGCACGTTCGCGGAATCGTGCACCCAGGCCCTCTCGACGAAGGGCCGCAGTCCGGGCGAGACGAGGATGTAGTCGACGCGGCTGTAGGAGTCCTCCCTGCGAAAGCGGTGGGTCCAGGTGTCGCCGTTCGCATCGGCGGCCGACAACAGCTCCGCGACCCGGGTCTTGCCGCGCCGCCGCAGCCGCTGCACGGGCCGGCTGCGCGGGCTGTCGTTGCAGTCGCCGAGTATCAGATACGCCTCCGCGTCGGGGCGGGGAATCCGCCGCAGCACCAGGTCGCGCACGGCCTCCGCCTCGGACTGGCGCTGCGCGGCGGAGAACGGATCCGCCGGATTGCTCGTGTGCCGGCTCTTCAGGTGCACCACGAAGAGCGTGAGCTCCCGACCGCCGAGGTCCACCGTCGCCTCGAGCACGCCGCGGCTGACCAGCGCGGGATCGCCGCGCGCGAGCGTCCGCACCTCGTGGTGGGGACGGACCGCCGCGAGCGGGACGCGAGAGAGCACGGCCACGTGGCGTTTCGGGTCGGGACCGTCGACGATAGCCCGGTGCGGATACGCCATCCCCTCCGTCGCGAGGTCGCGTTGCAGTTCCTCGAGGTACGGACCGGGCCCCATCTCCTGCAGCGCGAGCACGTCCGCCGACACCTCGCGGACCACCGCGCGAAGCGCCGCCTTGGCCTTCTCCGGCTTGGGGAAAGCCGAGCGGTACGTGCCCTCGATCACGCGGTCCTCGGCCACGTAGTTCTCCACGTTCCACGTCAGCACGGTGAGCGCGTCGGCCGCCGCGAGCAGGCCGGCGCCGAACAGGCCCGCGAGGCAGGCGAGCGCGCGGACCGCGGCGGCCCGCCGGCTCAGGACGCCGCGGCGGACAGGGCGCGTTCGCGCTCGAGCAGCGTCGGGTGCGAGTAGTGGAACGTGCTGAACCACGGGTGCGGCGTGAGGTTGGTGAGGTTCTTCTCGGCGAGCTTGTGCAACGCGCCGACGAGCGGCGCGGGGCCGCCCGTCGCAGCGCGCGCGAACGCATCGGCCTCGTACTCATGTTTGCGCGAGAGGCCGTTGAGCAACGGCGAGAGCCAGTAGGTGGCGAGGCCGCCGAGCAGCATGACCAGGAGCAGCGCGGGCGCGGCGCCGGCGCCGGCCGGGAAGCCGAAACCGCCGAGGAACCACGGGCTGCGCATCAACCAGTCGACCGCGAGGAAACCGGCCGCCAGGAACGCGGCGGAGAGGGCGAGCATCCGCGGGATGTGGCCGCGTTTGTAGTGGCCGATCTCATGCGCGAGCACCGCGGCGAGCTCGGCGCGGTCGAGCTGGTTGATCAACGTGTCGAAGAGGACGATGCGGCGGAAACGGCCGAAGCCGGTGAAGAAGGCGTTGGAGTGGCCGGAGCGTTTCGAGCCGTCCATCACCTCGATGGTGCGCGCGGCGAAGCCGGTGCGGTCGGCGAGCGCGAGCAGGTCGCGGCGCAGCTCGCCCTCGGGCAGCGGCGTGAGCTTGTTGAACAGCGGCAGGATCAGCATCGGGTAGAGCACGATCATCAGGAGCTGGAACACCATCACCACGCCGAAGCCCCACACCCACCACCAGCGGCCGATCCAGCCCACGAGCGCGAGCACCAGCCAGAGCAGCGGCCCGCCCAACGCGACGGCGACGAGAGCGCCCTTCACCTTGTCGCTCAACCAGAGCCCGGGCGTGCTTTTGTTGAAACCGAACCGCGCCTCCAGTCGGAAGGTGCCCCACCAGTCCAGCGGCAACGCCGGCACCGCCAACGCCACGCCGACGGCCACCAGCCAGAGCGCCTGGCTCCAGGTCGCGGCACCGACCCAGCCGGTCCACGCGGCCCACGACCACGGCAGCACCCCGCTGAACACCACCGCGGCGAGCACGGCGGCGCCGAACAGCTCCTCGAGTTGGCTGAAGCGGTTCTTCGCGAGGCTGTACTCGACCGCGCGGGCGTACGTCGCGGAGTCCATCACGCCGTTGTAGGCGGGCGGCACGGCGCCGGCATGGCGCAGGATTTCGCCGCGGTTGAGCACCCCGAGCACCACATCCCCCGCGCATTTCGCCGCGAGCAACCCCGCGGCGGCGATTTCGACCGGTTCGAGCATCTGCGGCAGCTTCCGGGTGCCGGGCGCCCGGCGCCAGTGAAAAAGCCGTGGCGGGCCAGTTGTGACGAACTCCTGAAAAACCCCGCCGTGGCACAGTTTCGTGTCGCCTGAGACCGCTCACACCCCGAGATTCCATCCACCCTGTCGGCCGGGTCCTTCCCCCCGTTCCCCCTCCTCCGCCCGCCATGTCCGCCACCGCGCTTTTCCCTGCGCCCACCCTCCCCCTCGACGTCCACACCCTGCTTCGGCCGGAGGATCTGGAGGCCTACGCGCGCGAGCTGCCAATCGCCACCAACGTGCTGCCGCGGCTCCAGTCGCTGCTCCGCGCGGAGGAGACGAGCATCAGCGATGTCGTCGACCTCGTGATGCTCGATCCGGGCCTGGCGGTGCGCATCGTCCAGGCGGCGGGCAGCCGCCGTTTTGGGTGCGGACTGCCGCCGACGAGCCTGTCGGACGCCTTGCTGCGGCTGGGGTCGGACGAGGTCTACCGCGTGACTGCGGCCTTCGCGCTGAGCCGCTTCCTGAACCGGCCGCTGCGGTGCTATGGGCTTGGCCCGGCCGAATTCTGGCGCTCCTCCGTCGTCTGCGCGCTCACCATGGTCGATCTGGCCCCCGCGAGCGGGCTCGACCCGCGCGCCGCGTACACGGTGGGCCTGCTGCACGCCACGGGAAAGGTCTTCATCGACCGGCATCTGCGATGCGTAGGCGCCCCGGACCTGAGTTTCGCCCACGCTCCCGCAGGCGAGCTTCCACGGGCCGAGGCCGCCCTCACCGGGATGGATCACGCAAAGGTGGCGGCGTTCGTGTTGCGCGTCTGGGGCTTCGGCGAGGAGATCGCCGAACCGGTCGAGCACCAGCTCCGCCCCGGCGGCTCGCTCCGGCACCGTGGGATGACCTCGCTGCTCGCCGAGGCCCGCGCGCTCGCCGCGGAAGTCATCGCGGTCCTGCCGCCGAGCGGCGTGGAGCCGGCGCGCCCGTTGCGCGAACTGCTGCCGGACGAGTGGCGCGCCGCGCTCGCCGACCGGATCTTGGGGTTCGAGCGGACCGAGGGCTGATCCGGCGCGCCGTTCAGCCGCGGAGCCCGGAGACCACGCTGTAGATCCCGAAGCCGCAGAGCAGCAGGGCGGAGAGGTGGTTCACCACCCGCAGGCTCGCCGGGCCGAGCCGTGTCCGAAGCGTGGCGACGGCGCAGCTCAGCGCCAGCCACCAGGCCGCGGAGCCGAGGAAGACGCCGCCGACCAGCAGCGCCGAGTCGTCCACCCGGCCGACCGATCCGAATCCGGAGAACACCGCCACGAACGCCAGGATCGTCATCGGGTTGCTGAGCGTGAGCAGGAACGTCGTGCCGAACGCCGCCGCCACGCCCGCCCCGGGCGTCGCCGGACCCGATTCCGCCGGGGCCGCGCGCCACGCCCGCGCCCCGAGCCAGCACAGCAGCGCGCCGCCGAGGACCGCCAGCACGACCCGGTGCCCCACGAGAAACCCCGAGACCGCGGTGAGCCCCAGGCCGGCGACGCACCCGTAGACGCAATCCGCCGTGGCCGCACCGAGGCCGGTCGCGAGCCCGTGGCGCAGGCCGTCCTGCAACGAGCGGCGGATGCACAGAAGGCCGATCGGCCCGACCGGCGCAGCGATCGAGAATCCGATCAGCGCGCCCTTCGTCACCAGGGCGAGCGTCGGCATCAGCGATGTCCCCCGCTGCGCACCGGCGCGCCGCCAAACGTCTCCTGCTGCGGGAAGCAGATGCGGCCGACCGCCTCCGTGAAGTCGGCCGCGCCGCGCAGGATCTCGATCTCGAGCCGCAGGTAGTACAGTGGCAGCGGGAACCGCAGGTCGGGCGGGATGCGCACCGCGTCCTTCTCGGTTGTCACCACGAAGTCGAGACCCGCGTTCACGGACTCCTCGAACACCAGGTCGAGGTCGTCGGTGGTGAACCGGTAGTGGTCGATGTAGCGCTTGGTGTAGAGGAGGTTCGCGCCGTATCTGCGCAGGAAGGCCTCGAAGCTGTCCGGTGTGGCGATCCCGCTGAACGCGCCGACGCGCCGCCCCTTGAGGTGCGAGAGTTCGTGGCGTTCGGTGTTGTCCGCGCCGGCGTTGATCCGCTGGAGATGCTTCGGCACGTGCGCGCACTCGATGATCTCGGCGTCGGGGTTGTGCTCGTGGATCAGGTCCTCGAGCTCGCGGTCGCGCTGGCCGTCCGACTTCGTGAGGAAGACATAGGAGGCGCGGCGCAGGTGCTTGATCGGTTCGCGGAGGATTCCGCGCGGGATGAGGTGGCCGTTGCCGAAGGGGTTGCTCTTGTCGACGAGCAGGAGGTTCAGCCGGCCCTTGAGCGGCATGTATTGGAAACCGTCGTCGAGCACGAGCGTGTCGCAACCGAAGCGCTTGATCGCGTACGCGCCGGACTTCACGCGGTTCTTGTCGACCAGCACGACCACGCCCGGGAGGTTGCGCGCGAGCATGTACGGTTCGTCGCCGGCCTGTTCGGAGTCGAGCAGCACGCGGGTGCCGTCGCTCACGATGCGCGGCGGCGGCTCGGCGCCCTTCGTGATCCAGTTGAGTGCGCGTCGCCACAGCGGCAGCGAACGGCTGCGGTAGCCGCGGCTGAGGATCGCGACCCGGCGCCCGCGGTCCGCGAGCGAGCGGGCGAACTTCTCCACGACCGGAGTCTTGCCGGTGCCGCCCCAAGTGACGTTGCCCACCACCACCACGAGGCAGCCGAGGTGCTGGTCGCGCAGGATGCGCTGCTGGTAGAGCAGCAGCTTCAACTGGGCGCCGGCGTTCCAGATCCAGGACAGCGCATGCAGCACCGCCCCCCAGAACAGCGCCGCCCGGTCGTCGCGGCGCCCGTAGATCACATCGACGGTGAACTGTTCGAGGTCGTTGAGCTTTTCTTTGAGCCGGCGGGTCATCGGTGCGCGGCGCGACTCTGGAAACAACCGCGGCGATTTCCAAGCCGGGAGGCGTGGTGCGCGCGAATCAGCGCGCCAGCCGCCGCAGCACGCGCAACCCCAGCACGGCCTGCCGGCCGTCGCGGCCGAGCCAGCTCCACGGGCAGAGCCGCAGCGGCAGCGCGGCCCACCAGAGCGCCCGGAGGTTCCGCTGCAGCGAACGCTGCAACCGCACCGACGGATTCTCCTCCCGGTAGGCCGCCGCGATCGCGCGGAGCTCCTCGAGGGGGTGCTCGTGCGCGAGCGAAGCGGTGTACGACATCACGAACAACATCACGTCGCGCACCTGGGCGGTGAGCACGAGCATCACCCGGGTCGGGTCCTCCTCGAGGTCGATGAACGACACCGCGTCGCCGTCGTACACGATGTCCTTCATGAACGGCCGGCCGTGGCACAGCCCGAGCCGGTGCAGCTGCCCGAGGGCGCGCGCCGCCTTCTTGACCGCCTCGAGCCGGCGCGCCGGGTCGCGCTCCTCGCGGAGCCAGCGCCGCAACGGCGTGCCGGCATGCGCGGTGATCAGGTAGGCGTCGGTCGCCTCGATCACCTCGGGTACGGGCAGGCCGGCGGAGCGCCAGCGCTGCAGCCGGTCGGCCTCCTCCCGCACGGAGGCGACATCGCCGTTGGTGGCCGTCGCCCGCAGCATCGGCCACGGCATCAGCAGGGTCGCGACCCGCAGTAGCGCTCCCCAGCGGTTCTTGCCGGCGGGATCCGCGCGCTTCACCCAGCCGCGCGCAACCCGCTCGACGCGGCTGAGGTCCGCGCCGGGCTGTGAGTCCGTGGTCAGGTTGGGTCTCGTGGCCATGTGGCGTTCGTTTGACGGCTCTTTTCAGGGGCCGGGCATCCGCATTCAACCGCAAAGTACGGAACTGGTTCCAACGGTTCAAAGATGCCCATGGACGGCCGACCATCGCTCCCGGCGGGCCGCAAAAATCGTCGTTTCGACACCGACACAGCGCGCCGCCCGGCCCTGCAATTTTGCGCTGCAATTCCCCCGGCGATGCTTCACCGTGCTCGAATGCCCCACCGAACTCTGTCTCTCGACGAGGTCGCCGATTATCTCCATCTGCGACGCGAAGAGGTCGAACGCCTCGTCAAGTCCAGCGACATGCCGCACACCATCCGCGGTGGGCGGGCGCTCTTCCTCCGCGGCGACATCGACGCGTGGGCCTCCTGCCGCATCCTCGGTCTGCCCGACCGCCGCCTCACGGCCTTCCATGAGCAGACGACCACCCGGCTCCGCGAGATCCGCGACGAGGATGCACTCATGCCGGAGCTGCTGCGCACGGAGTACATCGACATGAACCTGCCCTCGCGCACCAAGTCCGCCGTCATCCGCGACATGGTGGACTTCGCCGCGCGCGTGGGGCATGTGAACGAGCCGAAGGCGCTGCTCGAGAGCGTGCTCGCCCGCGAGGAACTGTGTTCGACCGCTCTGCCCGGCGGCATGGCGCTCCTGCATGCGCGGCACCACGACGAGTACCTGTGCGACCGCTCGTTTCTCCTGCTCGGCCGTACGATCGCCACGATTCCCTTCGGCGCCTCCGACGGCGGCCACACCCGGCTGTTCTTCCTGCTCTGCTGCCAGGACGACACGCTCCACCTGCACACCCTCGCCCGACTGTGCATGATGGCGGCCAAGACCGACCTGCTCGCCCAACTCTGGCACGCACCCGACGCCGAATCCGCCCACGCGATCCTCGGCGAATGCGAGCAGACGACGCTGCTCGGCAAGGCCGCCGTCCGCGCCGAGACGGACTGAGCCGGCCGGTGCCCCGAGCTCGCGCCCGTCCGGCAACTTCGCTCTTCCCTCGCCCGGCAGTCGGCCCCAGCCTGCGCGCCGCTCCTCGCGTCGCCATGCTTCCCTACAAGATCAGCGTCCTCGTCTTCGTCGAAAACCGCGCCGGTGAACTCCTCCTGATCGAGCGCGCCAAGGCGCCCAACGCCGGTCTCTGGAGCCCCATCGGCGGCAAGCTCGAGATGCAGCTCGGCGAATCCCCCTTCGAGTGCGCCGCGCGCGAGGTCGGCGAGGAGATCGGCCTGTCGATCGTCGCCGAGCGCGATCTCCATCTCTTCTCGATGATCGCCGAGAAGGCCTACGAGGGCCAGGGCCACTGGCTCATGTTCCTCTTCCGCTGCCGCGTGCCGATCGACACGCTCCCGCCGCACATCCACGAGGGCCGTTTCGCGTTCTACTCCCGCGCCGCGATCGACAAGTTGCCGCTGCCCGAGACCGACCGTCAGGCGCTCTGGCCGATCTGGGACCGCCACCGCGACGGTTTCGTCGCCCTGCGCGCCGACTGCCACCCGTCGCAGAAGCTCGATGTCGTGATCGAGCAGGTCCTGTAGGCCGGGGGCGTCGCCCCGCCTTCGAGTCCGCGTCGCTCCGCGGTCGATACAGGAAGCACCACGTACCACCGCCACCTGCCAGGATCACACCAGGGCCTGCTGCAGCGGGCACGAAGCCGGATCCACCGAGGATCCCCGGCGATAGCGCTCGAGCAGGGCCACCGAGCGTTGGGCCAGACGGCGCCGTACCTCGCGGCGTGCGCCCTTCACGCGGGCGATCTCCATATTGTCGTACCCGGTCGTCTGGTGCCGCATCCAGGCGATGGTGGCGGCCTCCGCACGCTCGGCGACCGGGATGCGCTCCGTGCGCGCCACCGTGCCGCTGCCCACCGGCGTCGCGTGCATCGTGATACGATCCGCCAGTCGCTCGGCGAGCCCGCGGTGGTCGGGATGGAATGCGAGGTAGGCCAGCACGGCGGTGCGGAAATCGGCGACATACTCGACCTGCTCCGCCGCGCGCCGGGCGCGGCCCGCGTCGAGCTTGCGCTGGTAGGCCGGGTCGGCGCGCTCCGCGAGGAGCTCGGCCCGCAACGCCGCAATCCGCGCCGCCGGCGCCCAGATGCCGCGGGAGAACCGCTTGTTCCCCTTCAGCTCGATCACCGTCCACGACGGCCCGTCGGCCTTGATCCGCCGGCTCAACGCCGCGTCGCCGGGCGGGAGCAGGTCCCAGTCGGCGGGCACCGTCAGCACACGCCCGCTGCGGTCGACCACGCGACGCGGTGCGGAGAACGGCCGGACCTCGAGGCTTGCGGGCGGCGGTGCGACGCCGTTACGGGGCGAGTCCGGGAGTGGCGATTCAGATGGCATGGTGTGGCCGCAGGTGGCTGCGAAGGTGCCGAGGGTGGCAGCAATGCTCCGCCGACAGCAAGCCGGCGGGGGCGCAGTGCCGTTCCGGGCGGGGCGCGCCCGCCGGCTCAGCCCTTCAACTCGACGATCACCTGGATCTCGACCGTGCAGTTGCGCGGCAACCCGGCCACCGCCACCGCGGCGCGCGCGTGTTTGCCGGCGTCGCCGAAAAGCTTCACGAACAGGTCCGAGGCACCGTTGATCACCGCGGGGCTCTCGGCGAAGCCGGACACCGCGTTCACGAAACCGCTCACGCTCACGAAACGCGCGACGGCATCAAGGCTGCCCGCGGCGGCCTTGATGTTCGCGAGTGTGTTCAGCGCACAGACCTTCGCCGCCTCGTAGGCGCTGTCGACCGTCTGCTCGCCGCCGACCTGGCCCACGTGGGTGACCTGCCCGTCGCGCACGCAGATCGTGCCGGCGAGAAAGAGCAGGTTGCCGGAGCGCACGAACGGCAGGTAGTTGCCGGCTGCTGACGGAGCGGCGGGGAGTTGGAGACAGAGGGCGGAGAGTTTGGCTTCGATGCTCATGGCGGAAGAGGTGTGCGGGAAGGAATCGACGGCACTGGCAGAAGAGCCGATCGCGGGGAGTTGTCGACGCCAAGCTCGCGCACGCGGGCGGTCGGCCAAAGGTCGGCCGACCGGGCGCCACAGGTTTCGCCGCCGGGGCCGCTCAAGGCTGCTCCAGCTTCAGGCGGTAGAAGGCTCGCGCTGTCCCGGCCGGCGGTTGCACCCGCCACGCCACCTCCTCAAGCCCGCCTCCGACCTCGACCACGGCCTCGGTGAGGTCGGCCGCCGGCACCGCCTCCCAACTCGCGAGGTCGGCGGAGCGCTCGAGGGCGAACGTCACACCGCTGGTGCCGGTCGGCCGGCGGAAGACCAGATCCACCTCCCCGGCCCCGCGGTTCGCGCAGCGCAGGGCGCCCGCCAGACCGGAACCGGCCTCGTTCGGATCGGTGCCCAACGCATATTCGAAGAGGTTGATCAGGCCGTCGCCGTCGGGATCGGCGCCCCGCCCCCACTCCGTGCCCTCGCGGGCGGGGTCCGCCAGTTGGCCGTCGGAGAACCGGCCGTGGATCCAGAGCTCGTAGAGGTTCGGCGCCGCCTCGTCGGTGTACTCGATCTCCAGGTACGGTCCGGGGTTGTACTCCGACGCCTTCAACCCGATGCCCGTCACCGGGCTGCGGTCGATGACGAGGCCGTGGTTCGGCACGGTGCCCGCGGCCCATTTCTGCACGAGCAGCGTGAGATCGACCGCCGGATAGTAGACATGGTCCCAGTTTGCCGAGCCGGACTGGTGCAGGATCCGCCCGACCAACTCCCCCCGGTCGCCGCCGGCCGCGGCCCAGGGCACGCCGGCGGCAGCCTGGTTCCAGGTCACCGCGCTCTCGGTCCAGCCGCTGGTGAGACGCCGCAGGTCCAGGTACTGCCCCGCCTGGTAGCTCGTCTGGTTCCAGACATAGAACCACGCGGTGGCCGACACGATCCGGCGGCCGTTCAACGCCGCGGGCAGATTGTACCGGATGACGAAACGATCGATCGTGCCGACATAGCCGGTGTTGCCCCGGTTGGTGTTCGGCTCGCTGGCCGCGATGAACGCGTCCTCGATCGCGGAGGTGCCCTCCAAGCGGAGCGAGTAGATCGTCTGCCCGCCGGCGAGCGTGCGGACCACCACCGCGGCGCTCCGCTCCGACTCGTTGTTCGAGGGATCGAACGCGCTCACGGTGTAGCTGTAGTCGGTCTCGGCGCTCAGGCCGGTGTCGCTGAAGCCTGTGGCGGTCGTGGTGGCCAGCGGCGCGCCGTCGCGATAGATCCGGTAACCGGCAACGGAACGGTCGTCGCTCGACGCGTTCCACGCCAACTGCGCGGTGGTGGCGGTGATCGCGCCGGCCGAGAGGCCGGTCGGGACGCTCGGCGGCGTGGTGTCCGCGAGGTCGGCGGTCTGCACGGTGATTCCGGCGGACAGCGCCGACTCGTTGCCGGCGGCATCCCGGGCGGCGACGGTGTAGCCGTAGCTCGTGCCCGGAGTCAGGCCGGAGTCGTCGAACGCGGTGCCGGCCACCGTCGCGCACAGCGCGTTGTCACGGTAGACGCGATACTCCGTCACGCCCACGTTGTCGCTGGAGGCCGTCCAGGTGAGCGGGACGGTGGTCGTCGTGACCGCGCCGGCCGCGAGGTTCGTCGGCGCGCTCGGCGGCGCCGTGTCCACGGCAGCGGGGGTCTCGACCACGAGCGGGTCGCTGTCGGCGGAGACGAGCGTGGCGCCGTTCACTGCCTGCACGGTATAGGTGTAGGTGGTGGCGCTGGCCACCGTGGCGTCGGCGTGGCTGGTCGCGGGGGTGTACGCCAGGAATGAGCCGTCGCGGAGCACCCGGTATCCGGCGATAGCCGACTCGGGATCGGCGGCCGGGGCCCAGGCGAGCTCGACCCGGTTGTGGAACGCGCTCGTCGCGTGGAGACTGGCCGGCACGCTCGGCGGCGTCGTGTCGGCGACCGGGCCGGCCCAGCCGGCGATGCGGGCGAAGAGCCACCAGGCGGCATAGGCCTTGCGGTTCGCGTTGAGCGGCTGGGAGTGCGCCGAGCCGCAGGAATACCAGTCGACATCCTGCGTGTGGGTGTCTTGCCAGGCGGTGGCCCAGTTGCGGTCGCGACTGCCGTTGGCGTCGGAGTCGTAGCTGCACTCGTCGTTGGCGAGCAGCTCCATGTAGTTTACCAGCCCGTCCGGGTCGTAGCTCTCGATGTCGGCGAAGTCGAAGAGCGTCTTGTTGTTGGTGCGGCAATAGTCGCGGATCTGGTTGTTGCGCACGTTCACGGTGCCGGCCACGCCGGAGCCGTCGAGGTGCCCGGTCATGTAGATGAAACGAACTCCCGGATACTCGGCCTCGAGTCCGCTCATGAGGTCGAGATACAGCTGGATCTCGGCCTGGGTGCCGGCGACCTGGCCGCACCACGACCACATGATGACGTTGATCGTCGGCTGGGCGGTGCCGCGGCCTTCGGCGTTGGGGGCGCCGAGGTAGGTGCGGGTCGCGGCCGCCCAGGCGGTGCGGTTGGGGTTTCCCAGATCGCTGGCCTGGTTCGTGCCGCCGAAGTTGCCGTAGTAGTCGCGGTAGTCCAGCGCACCGCCGGTGCCGCCGTGGTTGAGGGCGAAGAGGTTGTCCGGGAAGCCGTCGGTCGTCTTGCGGTTCATGAACCCGACCAGCCCGTTGAGGCCGTCGGTGACCTGGCTTCCGTGCGAGGTGTGGCCGTAGGCGATGTGCAATGTCGCCTTGGCCTGGAGGATTGCCGCCTCGGGGATGGCGGTGATGTCGGCGCGGGTGTGGTCGGCGATGATGCCCTGGGCGGCGGCCGGGCTGAGGAGCACGCCGAGCGCCGCGACCACGAGCGACGTCAGGGCAAGGATACGCGAGCGATTCATGATGATACGGGTTCGCTGGCCGGGTTTGCTGTCGCCGCCTGGTGGCGGGGACGACTGCCGGCATCTTCACCGTCGCGCCCGGCCCGCAAAGCGCGAACTCCCCGTCCCTCACCTTGTAACGGAAAATTGATCAACCCGCCGCCGTCCGGCCGATACGCAGAGCGCGTGCGGCCACGACCGCGCTCGAGCCGAGCATGAGCAGCGCCGCGGCCACCGGATGCAGCAACCCGCCGGCCGCCACCAGCATCGCCACGGTGTTGTAGGCCGCCGCGAAGCGCAGGTTCGCGCCGATCCGCAGGCGCACTTCGCGCGCCTGCGTGACCGCCCGCGGGAGAAAACGCAGGTCGGCGCCGAGGAAGACCGCCGGCGCGGTCGCGCGGGCGAGCGCCGCCCCGCCTCCCATCGCGATCGCGCAGTCGGCCGCGCTCAGCGCCGCCGCGTCGTTGATCCCGTCGCCGAGAAACACCGTCACATGACCTTCGCGACGGAGCGCCTCGACCCGCGCGCGTTTCTCCTCGGGCCGCAGGGCGCCGCTCCAGCGCACGCCCGGGAACGCGCCGCCCGGGGCGGCCGTGTCGCCCGTGAGAATCTCCGCCCCGATCCCCAGGGCCCGCAGTTGCGCAAACACCTCCTCGGCCCCCGCGCGCCACGCCTCGCCGAGTGTGACCAGCGCCGTCGGCACGTCGTCGACCGCCACCCCGATCGTGCGCGCCGCCTCGCCACCGGCCTCCGCGCAACCGGTCCATTCCGGTGCCCCGATCCGGATCGCCCGCCCGTCGACGCGGCCGAGCACCCCCAGCCCGGGCTCGATGCGCACCGCCTCGGCCGCCGGCGTCGGGTCGCCCGGCTGCGCGGCCTGCGCGAGGGCGCGCGCGACCGGATGTTCGAGACCGCGCTCCATCGCCGCCACCGCGGCGCGTGTCCAACCTTCGCTCACGCCCGCGCCGGGCCTCTGGCGCCAACCCAGGACCGTCAGCCGCTCCGCCGACAGCGTCCCAGTCTTGTCGAAACAGACGTGGTCGGCGCGCGCCAGGGTGTCGAGCACGTCGCCGGTGCGGGCGACGAGGCCGAGGCCCCCGAGCGCGGCAAGCCCCTGCCAGACGGCCAACGGCGTCGCCAACCCGAGGGCGCACGGACAGGCGACGAGCAGCACCGCCATGCTGGTGAACAGGCCCTCGACCCAGCCGGCGCGCCAGCTCCAGAACCCGAAGGTCGCCGCGCTGACCAGCAGCACGAGCGGCAGGAAACGCGCCGCCAACCGGTCCGCCTGCAACTGCAGCTCCGATGGCGCCAAGCGCGCCGCGTGGACCTCCGCAAGCACCGCATCGAGCCGCCGGGAGCCCGTCCCCGCGACCACCTCGATCTCGAGCGTGCCATCGACCGCGTACGTGCCGGCAAGCACCGTGTCGCCCGGGCCGCGCGCGAGCGGCCGCCACTCGCCGGTCATCGCCGTCTCCTGCACGAAGCTGCGCCCCGTGCGCACGATGCCGTCCACGCTGATCGCCCCGCCAGGGCGCACTCGCACCCGGTCGCCGGGGGCGAGGCTCGCGACCGCCACGACCGCGCCGTCCGGAAGCTCCGCGCGTTCGTGGCGTTCGCGGGTTTCGTCGACCGCGCGCAGCGCCCGGGCCCGCGAGCGGGCCCCGAGCGTCTTGCCGGCCGCGTAGATCGCCAGGAGGATCGAGACGACCTCGTAGTACACCGCTCCCGTCCGGGTGAGCGTCGCCGTGAGCGAGGCGCCGAAGGCGCCGGCGAGCGTGACCAGGAAAAGCTGCTCCACGGTGATGCGCCCCGAACGGGCCGCCGCCCACGCCTCGCGCAACAGCGGCGGCAACAGCAGCGCACAGACGCCGAGCGCGGCCGCCACCAACACGCCATGAAGGATCCAATACGCCGAACCCTCGGGCGGCGTGAGGTTGATCGCCAGGCTGGCGACCATGCTCTGGCCCGCGACCGCCGCCGCCACCCCGATGCGCCACCACACGCGGCCCAGCGCCGCGGAATCGAGCTCCACGCCCGGCGCCGCATCCGGCACGGCCTCGATGCGGGCGTCGGGGGCGGCTCCGGTCTCGGGCGTGGTCGGCATGGGCGTTCCCCACCCTCGCCACCGGCGGCGCGGCGGCAAGCCCGCACCGGTCGCCCGGTGCGACGGTTCTTCACAAAACTTTACGGAAACAACCCTCCGCCTGCTCTGTCCCAGCCGCGAAACCCGACATGCAAGCCGAGGACGAACTCCAGCTGCGCCGCGCCGTGCGCGCCGCCGTGTTCCGCGCGGAGCGACTGCGCCGCGCGGGTCGCGCGCCCGAGGCCGAGGAGGAACTGGCCGCCGAGTTCGCGGGCGCGCAGGGGAAACTCGCCGCCGCCGGCGCCCCCGATCCCGCCGCCACGCTGCACCGCTGGCGCCTCGAGGACGATGCCGCCTGGGCGATCGCCCATCTGATCGGCGAAGTCGTGCTCGACGGCCTCGCGGCCGGCGCCCCCCGGCCGGAGCGCGCCGGCCCGGCAGCGCCGGAGCGCACACCCACTCCGGAGCCCGGGCAGGCACCGCCGCCCGCGCCGTTGCTCGCCTTTCCCGCACCGCCGACCGGCGTGCCCGGTCTCGCCGATCTGCTCGACGACATGCTCACGCAGGAACGCCGCGCGCGCCCTCGCCACTCCTGAACACTCACCGCCGGTCGCGTCTTCGCCGCCCCACTCGAGAGTGCCCGCGCAAACCACAACAGACAGACACTGAGACACTGCCAACATGACCGCTCCTGGGGGGGGGGGGGGGGGGGGGGGGGGGGGGGGGGGGGGGGGGGGGGGGGGGGGGGGGGGGGGGGGGGGGGGGGGGGGGGGGGGGGGGG